>JAGOBT010000454.1 GCA_017999135.1 Burkholderiaceae bacterium | reverse complement strand
GAGTACCACTGGCTGACGATGCGCGCCCGCGGCGGCTTTGCCCTCACCATGACCTGCGCCGCGCATGTGCAGCGCGGCGGCCAGGGCTTTCCCGGCCAGCTGGGCGTGTGGTCGGACGACCACCTGCCCGGGCTGACGCGCCTGGCCGCCGGCATCCATGCGGGCGGCGGCGGCTCGTCGCTGCAGATCCAGCATTCGGGCCGCCGGTCCGACCGCGCGCTGACCGGTGAGCAACCCGTCTGCCCCTGGGACGATGCCGAGACCGGCGCCCGCGCCATGACCACCGCCGAGGTGGAGCAGCTGATCGCCGACTTCATCACCGCCGCCGTGCGGGCCGAACGCGCCGGTTTCCATGGCGTGGAGCTGCACGGCGCCCATGGCTACCTGCTGGCGCAGTTTCTCGATGGCGAGCACAACCAGCGCAGCGATCAGTTTGGCGGCAGCTTCGCCAACCGCTGCCGGGTGCTGCACAGCATCATCGACGGTGTGCGCGCCCGCACCGGGCCAGCCTTCCAGCTGGGCCTGCGGCTGTCGCCCGAGCGCTTCGGCATCACGATGCCGGAATCGCTGGCGCTGGCCACCCAGGTGCTGGCCGAGGGCAAGCTCGACTATCTGGACATGTCGCTGTGGGACTGCTTCAAGCCGCCGCAGGACCCGGCCTATGCCGACCGGCCGCTGATCGACCATTTCGCGGCCCTGCCCCGCGGCGCCACCCGCCTGGGCGTGGCCGGCAAGATCATGGACGCCGCCACCGCGCAGCGCTGCCTGGAGCATGGGGCCGACTTCGTGCTGATCGGCCGCGGCGCGATGCTGCACCATGACTTCGCCGCCCTGGCGCTGGCCGATCCGGCCTTCCGCTGCGTCGAACGGCCGGTGACCCGCGCCTGGCTGGAGAAGGAGGGCCTCGGCCCCGCCTTCATCGGCTACGTCGCCAGCACCTGGAAGAACTTCGTTTCGGATTGAACCCATCCACCCCAAGGAGACCCCCATGGCTGACTACGACCTGATCCTGCGCGGCGGCACGGTGCACGACGGCCTGGGCTCGCCGGCCCGCGTGGCCGACCTGGCGGTGAAGGACGGCCGCATCGCCGCGATCGCTCCGGTTGGCACGGTGGCCGGCACGGCGTCCGAAGAGATCGACGCCCGCGGCCTGCTGGTCACGCCCGGCTTCGTCGACGTGCACACCCACTACGACGGCCAGGCCACCTGGTCGCAGCGGCTGCAGCCGTCGTCGGGCCATGGCGTCACCTCGGTGGTGATGGGCAACTGCGGCGTGGGCTTCGCGCCCTGCCGCCCGGCCGAGCGCAACCTGCTGGTGCAGGTGATGGAAGGCGTGGAAGACGTGCCCGAGGTGGTGATGACCGCCGGCCTGCCCTGGAACTGGGAGACCTTCCCCGAGTACCTGGACGCGCTGGCCGAGCGCCAGTTCGACGTCGACGTGGCGGCGCAATTGCCGCATTCGGCGCTGCGGGTCTACGTGATGGGCGAACGCGCCGCCGGCGGCGCCCCCACTGCCGATGATCTGGCCGCGATGCGCCGCCTCACCGCGCAGGCGATTGCCGCCGGCGCGCTGGGCGTGACCACCTCCCGCAACCTGATGCACCGCACCAAGGCTGGCGCGCTGGCGCCCAGCCTGCATTCGGAAGAAGACGAACTGGGCGCGCTGGCCGATGGCCTGAAGGACGCCGGGCGGGGCGTGTTCCAGCTGATCCCGGCGCCGATGGGCGATGCCGACGATGAATTTGCGCTGATGCGCCGCCTGGCCCAGCGCAGCGGCCGGCCGCTGTCGTACACCCTGATCCAGATGCCCACTGGCGACCGCGAGGCCTGGCGCAAGAGCCTGGCGGCGCTGAGCCAGGCAGCCGCCGATGGCCTGCCGATGCGGGCCCAGGTGGCGCCGCGGCCGGTGGGCATGTTCTACGGCCTGGACCTCAGCTTCCACGCCTTTGCCTACCACCCCAGCTACAAGGCCATCGCCCACCTGCCGCTGGCCGAGCGGGTGGCGCGCCTGCGCGACCCGGCGATGCGCGCGCGCCTGCTGGCCGAACAGCCCGAGGACACCAACCCGGTGAACCTGAAGACGGTGAAGAGCTTCCAGTATTCCTACGCCTGGGGCTCGGACGCCGACTACGAACCCGACCTGTCGCAGCGCCTGGACCGCCTGGCGGATGCTGCCGGCCAGTCGATCGAAGCATTCACCTACGACCTGCTGCTGGCCAACGACGGCCACGCACTGTTCTACCAACCGGGTGCCAACTACCGTGACGGCAACCTGGATGCGGTGCGCACCATGCTGGGCCACCCGCAGGCGGTGGTGGGCCTGGCCGACGGCGGCGCCCACTACGGGATGATCTGCGACGCCAGCTTCCCCACCAGCTACCTGGCCCGCTGGGCGCGTGATGCGGCGGAGGCCGACCGCATCCCGCTGCCGCAGGCGGTGGCTGCGCTCACCAGCGTGCCTGCCGCGCTGGCCGGCCTGTCCGACCGCGGCCGCCTGGTGCCCGGTGCCAAGGCCGACATCAACCTGATCGACCTGGCCCGGCTGCAGGTGCACGTGCCCACCGTCGTGCACGACCTGCCCGCCGGCGGGCGCCGCATGCACCAGCGCGCCAGCGGCTACGTGGCCACCATCGTGACCGGCACCGTCACCTACCGCGACGGCGAACCCACCGGCGCCCTGCCCGGCCGGCTGGTGCGCGGCGGCGTGGCCGTGCCGGCCTGATTCCACACCACGACGGAGACAACACCATGGCCCAGCCCACCCTGTACGGCACCTCGGCCTCGCGCGCACTGCGCGCCCTGTGGGGCATCGAGGAAACCGGCATCGCCTTCACCCACGTGCCCACCACCTACGGGCCCGATTCCAAGTCGCCCGAGTACCTGGCCGTCAACCCCAACGGCCGCATCCCGGCGCTGGTGGATGGCGACCTGACGCTGTGTGAATCGATGGCCATCAACCTCTACCTGGCCAAGCGCCATGGCGGCGCGTTGTACCCGGCCAACCCGGCCGACGAAGCCCGCGCCTGGCAATGGAGCGTGTGGGCCATCAGCGAGATCGAGCCGCTGCAGATGCAGATCGTGGTGCAGAAGCTGTTCACGCCGGAAGAGAAGCGCAACCCGAAGGTGGTCGAAGGCGCCACCAAGGGCCTGCAGCGCCCGCTGCGGGTGCTGGACGCCGCGCTGGCGCAGCGGCCGTACCTGCTCGGCGACCAGTTCACCGTGGCCGACCTCAACGTGGCCGCCGTGATGCACCTGATGAAGAACATCGGCTTCGGCTACAGCGCGCACGCCCATGTGCAGCGTTGGGCCGATGCGTGCTTCGCGCGCCCGGCACTGGCGCGGGCGATCGCCCGGCCCTGAAGTCTGCCGGGCCAGTCAGCGCGCAGGCGCGCTGCCCGGCAGCACGTGCCCGGCAAACTGCTGGCGCAGCGTCAGCTTGTGGATCTTGCCGGTGCCGGTCATCGGCATGCTGTCGACGAAGGCCACGTCGTCGGGCAGCCACCAGTCGACGATCTTGCCGCGCATGAAGGCCAGCATGGCATCGGCGTCCAGCGTGGCGCCGGGCTTGCGCACCACCAC
>JAGOBT010000453.1 GCA_017999135.1 Burkholderiaceae bacterium | reverse complement strand
GCCATCCTGGCGCGGGTCACCCGCTCGGCGGTGCTGGAGGTACTGCGCGAGGACTATGTGCGCACCGCCCGCGCCAAGGGCCTCAGCCGCCGCCAGACGCTGTGGCGCCATGTGCTGCGCAACGCGATGATCCCGGTGCTCACCATCATGGGCCTGCAGTTCGCCAACCTGATCACCGGCACCATCGTGGTCGAGAACGTGTTCGTGCTGCCCGGCATCGGCCGGCTGGTGTTCCAGGCCATCGCCAACCGCGACCTGGTGGTGGTGCGGGATGTGGTGATGGGCCTGGTGGCGGTGGTGGTGGTGGTGAACTTCCTGGTCGACGTGCTGTATGCGGTGGTCGACCCACGGCTGAAGGCGAGTGACGCATGAGCGCCGTCGTTGCCGCCAGCAAACCCCGTGGCCTGCCCGGCTTCGGCGCCCGCGCCTTGCGCAACCCCAGCTTCCTGGTCGGCGCCACGCTGTCGGCGCTGCTGCTGCTGGCCGCCGTGGTCAGCCTGTTCTGGTCGCCCTATCCGCCGGCCGAGATCGACATTCCCAGCAAACTGCAGCCGCCCAGCGCCGCCCACTGGCTGGGCACCGACAGCCTGGGCCGCGACATCGCCAGCCAGCTGCTGGTGGGCGCGCAGAACGCCATCGTGGTGGGCCTGGTGGCGGTCAGCATCGGCGTGGTGATCGGCGTGGCCCTGGGCTGCCTGGCCGCCGCCCGCCGCGGCTGGGTGGATGAACTGGTGATGCGCGCCGCCGACTTCACCTTCGCCTTCCCGGCGCTGCTGTCGGCCATCATGCTGGGGGCCATCTACGGCCCGGGGCTGTTCACCGGCATCCTGGCCATCGGCATCTTCAACATCCCGGTGTTCGCCCGCATCAGCCGCGGCGCGGCGCAGGCGGTGTGGGCGCGTGAGTATGTGCTCGCATCGCGTGCAGCCGGCTTCGGGCCGTGGCGCATCACGCGCAGCCATGTGCTGCCCAACATCGCCAGCGTGCTGATCGTGCAGGCCACCATCTCGTTTGCCACCGCCATCCTGGCCGAGGCGGCGCTCAGCTACCTGGGCCTGGGCACGCAGCCGCCGCAGCCCAGCTGGGGCCGCATGCTCAACGAGGCGCAGACCCTGCTGTTCCAGGCGCCGATGCTGGCCGTCTACCCCGGCGTGGCCATCGCGCTCAGCGTGCTGGGCCTGAACCTGATGGGCGACGGCCTGCGCGATCTGCTCGACCCCAAGCTGGCGCGCAAGCGCTGAGCCGCTGCCCGGCGTACAATCGTGGGTTGCCTGCGCATGGCGTGCGCCGGCGCTGCCAGCCGTCTGTACGGCCCCCGACTGTCCGCACCCCCGGCGTCGCCTTCCGATCTCACGATCCATCGGCGCCCCTCGGGTCGCCGGCCCCGGGCCTGCCGCCGACCCGTTTCCTGTCGACCCCCCGCGCGTGCCCATCCCCTGTGGCGCAGCGCCTGAACCAAGTTTCCGGAGATCCCCGCCCCATGGCCAAGGAAGAACTGATCGAGATGCAGGGCAAGGTGACCGAAGTCCTGCCCGACTCGCGTTACCGCGTCACGCTGGACAACGGCCACGAGCTGATTGCCTACACCTCCGGCAAGATGCGCAAGCACCACATCCGCATCCTGGCGGGCGACGCCGTGTCGCTGGAGCTGTCGGCCTACGACCTGAGCAAGGGCCGCATCACCTTCCGCCACATCGAGCGCCGTGGCCCCGGTCCCGACCAGCAGCGCAGCGCGCGCTGATCAGCGCGACCCTCATCGCGACCGCCAGGCCAGCGCCACGCTGGCCGTGGCACCGAATGCCCGGCGCGTGAGCGGGCTGGCAGCGGCATCGCCCTGCAGCTGCGCCAGCGCCAGGCCTCCCACCAGCGTCCAGCGGCCGCGCAGCGGCACTTGCAGCATGGCGCCGGCGTGCACATCCAGCAGCCCGCCACCGGCCACATGGGCCGTGCGGCCGGTGCGCAGCGCCACATCGGGCGCGATGCCGAAGTGGGTCTGCATGTGCTGCCGGTCGGCCCAGGTGGCCCCCACGCCCAACGACGCGCTGGCCTGCGGCCAGGGCGCCCAGCGGTAACCGAGGCCCCAGCCCAGCTGGCCGCCGCCGTCGCGGCCCAGCAGATCGGCCGAATACGACAGGCTGGTGCTGAAGCCGCCACCCAGGTTCAAGCCGCCATTCAGCCGTCCTCGCAGCGTCTGCCGGATCTCGGGCAGCCCAGCCAGCGCCGGGTCGTCGCCCGGCTGGCGGCCGTTGTCGAAGCGCAGGCCCAGGCCCAGGCTCCAGCGGTCGGTCTCCACCAGGTCGGCACTGGCGCCCGAGCCGCGCTCGGCTGTGGCCGCACCCAGCAGGCCCGACGAACGCGCCCCGCTCAGGCGGAAGCGCCCGTAGCGCACCGACCACAGCGGCCGCAGCTTGAGCTCACGCCCGGCGCCGCCGGCGTAGGTGGGCGCGTCGATCACCGCGAGGCCCAGGGCATAGGTCAGGCCGCCGCCAGCCACGGGGTCCACCACCTCGGCCGGGCCGGCGGGCGGTGGGGCGGGTTGCTGGGCCAGCGCAGCCAGCGGCAGCAGCAGCACCGCGCCGCTGCCCAGGCGGGCAAGCGGCCTTCTCATGGTCCAGGGCATCCGGTCTCCAGGGCAGGCGCGCGGTCGGCCGCGCGCCTGCCGCGCAGTGTGCGCGCTGGGGCTGAAGGGTGCCTTAAGCCCCCTGCCGATGCCCCACAATCCGGCCCATGATGCCCCCATGTTCACTGCCCCACGCGGGGGCGCCCCAGCGGGACTGACATGCCTGCCAACGTCGAGATCAAGGCCCGCATCCCCAGCGTGGAATCGCTGCTGCCGCTGGCGCAGGCGCTCAGTGACGACAAGCACCTGCAGCGCATCCACCAGGACGACACCTTCTTTGCCGTGCCGCATGGCCGGCTGAAGCTGCGGGTGTTCGGTGACGGCTCGGGCGAGCTGATCCACTACCACCGGCCCGACGCCACGGGCCCCAAGCTGTCGGACTACGTGCTGGTGCCGGTGGCCGAGCCCGACAGCCTGCGCGACGCGCTGGCCCGTGCCTGCGGCCTGGTCGGCCGGGTGCGCAAGCACCGCATCCTGGTGCTGGTGGGGCCCACCCGCATCCACCTCGACCAGGTCGAAGGCCTGGGCGATTTCCTGGAACTGGAAGTCACGCTGCAGAACGGCCAGACCGAGGCCGAAGGCACCGCCATCGCGCACGACCTGATGGCCCGCCTGGGCGTGCAGCCGCACCAGCTGCTGGAAGGCGCCTACCTCGACCTGCTGCGCGCGCAGGGCGCCACCGGCGGATGACCGGCGGCGCCACCGGCCAGCCCCCTGTTCAGGCGCCGTTGCTGGCCGTCGACGACCTGCGCGTCACGCTGACCACCCCGCGCGGCCCGGCCGACGCGCTGCGCGGCATCGCCTTCGAACTGCAGCGCGGCCAGACGCTGGGCCTGATCGGCGAATCGGGCTGCGGCAAGAGCATCACCGCGCTGGCGCTGATGGGCCTGCTGCCCGAATCGGCCCGCGCGGCCGGCAGCATCCGGCTCGACGGCCGCGAGCTGCTGGGCCTGCCCGAGGAC
>JAGOBT010000452.1 GCA_017999135.1 Burkholderiaceae bacterium | reverse complement strand
GCCGGCTGCCCCCGGCCTTGGCGTCCTGGGTGGAGTGGAAGTGCCAGGGGGCGTCCAGGTGGGTGCCGCTGTGGGTGGTGCAGCTGACCCGCTCGGCGGCAGCGGCTTCACCCTCCGGATAGTCCTCGGGCCGGGTGCCGGGGATCATCGCCATGAACTCCGGCAGGGTGTCGGCATGCGACTGGTAGGTGATCTTCGGCGCCAGCGGGGGCGGGTCGGAGAGCACGTCGTTTTCCAGGTAGATGGACAGATCGACGAAGCGCCGCTTCGGCCGACGGACCAGTGGGGAAGTCATGCGAGGGCCTCCTCGTTTGCGGATGTTGACAGGGGCTGCGTCATGCGCAGGAACAGCCAGACGGCCAGGGCATCCACCAGCAGCGCGGCCAGCCCCAGGCCGCCGTACCCGACGGCCTTGACCAGCGTGCCGCCCAGCACCGGACCCAGTGCGGCGCCCACCATGATCATGGCCGGCGTGGCGGCGGTGGCGCGGCCGGTCACGTCCAGCCGCGCCAGCAGGCCGAAGGCGAAGGTGTGGGTGAAGATCATCACTGCCACGAACACCGCGCTGGCCGCTGCGAAGGGGGCAAAGCCCTCGCTGCGGCTGATCACCAGCGCCAGCAGCGCCTGCGTCACCGCACCGCCGACCACCACGGCCCGGGCGGGCACGCGCTGCTGCAACAGGGCCGCCAGCACGGCGGGCAGCAGGTTGACCAGGCCCATGGCGATCAGCACGCCGGTGACGCGGTCCACGCCGAAGCCGCGGTCGATGCCCATGCGCTCGACGAAGCTGAAGGTCATGGCCTGCACCAGCGCCATGCTGCCGATGGCCATCACGCCGTACCAGACCGCGGGCGGCAGGCGCCGCCCCGACTGGCGGAAGGCCTGGGACAGCACCGACTCCGCCTCCGGCTCCGGGAAGGCCAGCGCCGTGACCAACGCCGCAAACAGCATGAGGGTGCCGAAGAGCTGGAACAGCACCGGCCCGCCGGCCGCCGCCACCACCTGCGGCGCTGCGCCGAGGAAGACCACGGCAAACACCCCCAGGGCCGCGCCCACCAGCGCAAACAGCCGGTGTGGGTTGGCGCTGCGGCCGATGGTGCCGTGGGTGAAGCTCAGCGCCGTGCCCGCGGCCAGCCCACCGAGCGCATGCAGACCGCCCAGTGCGGCGAAGCTGGTCTGGGTGGAGGCGGCCAGGAAGGCCAGCCCGGCCACCCCGAACCCCGCCGGCGCCGCCACCCGCCCCCGCAGGCGGTGAAAACGCGACGAGAAGTACAGGCTGGCCACCACCGCGCCGGCCAGGAACAGCGTGACCAGCGCCCCGGCCTGCTGCGGATCGAAGCGGTGGTGCGCCACCAGCACCCCCACCCAGATGGGCAGGGCCACCAGGTCCACCATGCCGGCGCAGTGCGCCACCGCCAGGGCCGTGCGGCCCAGGGCACTGTCGGTACGGATCGTCATGGTGGCGGCCTCAGATCGGCTGGGCCAGCGCGGCCATCGACTCGGCCATGATGCGGGCGTGCTCGGCCTTGTCGCCGCCTTCGATCTCGATGCGGCACAGGCGCTCGGAGTTGTGGATCACCAGGCGGCAGCGCTCCCAGCGGCGGGCGTGGAAGGCGTCCAGCGCGGCCTGCAGGTCGTCGTGGCGGGCCAGCTCCTCGCCCAGCACGATGCCGCTTTCGATGCCGATGCCCGCGCCCGAGGCCAGGTGCGGCGTGGTGGCGGCCATGGTGTCGCCGATCATCACCACCCGGCCGCGGTTCCACGGCGCCGGCACCAGCAGGTTGGCCAGCGGGCGGTAGTCGATGGCGGCCTCGGGCTGGAGCGCCTGCGGGATCAGCGCCTGGATCAGCGGGTCGACAAAGGGCTGCATCAGGCCGGCGAAGACCTGCGGCCAGGTGGCCGGGTCGATGTGCTCCTTGGTGGGCCGGTCCTCGGTGATGAACATGTACATCTGCGTGGCCGACACCGGGTTGACGCCCACCTTGATGTGCGGGCCCATCCAGATGCGCGGCCGCTCGATGGCCGCCGGTCGAGGCATCACGGCCCGCCACACGCCCTGGCCGATGTACTGCAGCGGCCCGATCTCCGGGAACAGCAGCGCACGCAGCGGGCTGTGCACGCCGTCGGCGCCGACCACCAGGTCATAGCGGCCGCTGGAGCCGTCCTTGAAGCGCAGCGTCACGCCGCTGGCGTCGGGCTCCAGGTCGCACCAGGTGTTGCCCAGGTGCACGTTCACGCCCGCGGCGCGGGTGGCCTCGGCCATCATCGCCGCCAGCGCCGGGCGCATGATGCCGCCGCCCCCGCCCACCGAGCTGCCCACCGGGCTGGGCGTGGGCAGCTGGGCCACCACCATGCCGTGCGGGGCGCAGATGTCCAGCCCGCTGGTGACGCAGCCGCGCTGCTGGAACTCGCCATACAGGCCCAGCGATTCCAGCGCCCGCAGGGTCGGGCCGTTGATGGTGATGCCCGCACCCAGCGGGCACCATTGGGCGTCGATCTCGTACAGGTCCACCTCCAGGCCGGCGCGGCGCATCTGGATGGCTGCCGCCATGCCGGAAAAACCACCGCCGATCACACAGACCTTCTGTACTGCTGCCATGTTGAGTCTCCTTGTGCGCTCCAGGCGCTCATGCGGCCCCGCGGGGCCGAATCGATTCGATGTTCACATTCCGTGCCGCTGCACGTGGACTTCGCCGCCCGCATCCACTTTCAAGGCCAGCGGCTGCAGGGACTGCCCGAGGCAGGGCCCCTGCACACACAGGCCGGTGGCCGGGTCGAACAGGGCGCCGTGGGCATGGCAGGCGATGTGGCTGCCGGCGGCGTTCATGTAGGCATCGCGCCGCCAGGCCATTGGTGCACCATTGATGTGTGGGCAGGCGTTGCGCCAGGCGCGCAGCTCACCCTGCCAGCGCAGCAGGAAGAGTGTGTCGCAGCCGTTGCCGCCGGGGTCGAAGCCGCGGCTGCGCCCTTCAATCAGCTCGGCCGCGCTGCACAGGTGCAGCCAGTCCGCTTCGGCACCCACGGCCACGACGTCACGTTCGCCCATGCCCACGGCCCCTCAGGCGTAGTCGCCCTGCTCGGGGGTGCCCGGGCCGGGCAGCCACTTGCCGCGGTGACGCAGCAGGAAGGCCTGGGAGTTGTCGGCGCCCAGCGGAACCGAGCGCGGCTGCCAGGTGGCGTCGTGCAGGTCCATGTCCGCATCCATCTCCAGATGGCAGGCCAGCGGGCTGTTGAAGTACCAGAACCAGTTGCTGCCCAGCAGATGGCGACCGGGCCCCCAGAAGGCCTGGTAGCCTTTCTCGACGAAGTTCCAGCCGTTGCGCAGCACCTCGGTGGGCCCGCCAAAATGGAAGGTGAAGTGCTCCACCCCCGTCATGTGTGGCGGGGCCGGGATCAGGAAGTGGGTGTGGTGATCCAGCGTGCCGGCCGGCTGCAGGAAGGGGCCCACCCCGGTGAAGCGGTCGGTGACCCGAAAGCCCAGGCGCTTCACGTAGAAGGCCTCCGCCTTGGCGGTGTCCGGCACGAAATAGACGATGTGCGACAGCGTGCGCGGCTGGATCGGCCCCTGCAGCGGCGCCACCGCCAGCT
>JAGOBT010000451.1 GCA_017999135.1 Burkholderiaceae bacterium | reverse complement strand
GACTGACCAGCCCGGCCAGCCGCGGCAGCGCCGCCTGCGCATTGGCGCTGGTGGTGGCGGCCGTCTCATCCAGGCTCCAGCCGCGCAGCGCGGCCAGCGTGGCGGCGATGCGTGGCAGTTCGGCCGGTTCATTGCGGCCGGTGGGCTGGCCGGCGTCGCGCTGCGCGGCGGTGCGGTACAGCCAGTGCGGCGGGATGTCGGGCGCGTCGGTCTCCAGCACCAGGCTGGCATCGGGCAGGCTGCTGGCCAGGCGGCGGATCTGCAGCGCCCGGTCATAGGTCATCGCGCCGCCGAAGCCCAGCCGGAAGCCCATGCCGACGAACAGGTCTGCCTGCACCCGGCTGGCATTGAAGGCATGCACGATGCCGCCGGCCACCGGCACACGGCGCAGGCCCTTCAGCAACCCGTCGGCCGACCGGCGCACATGCAGGATCACCGGCAGGCCAGCATCGCGCGCCAGCTTCAGCTGCGCCTGGTAGAAGCGCTCGGCACGCGCCAGGTCGAGCCCGGGCACGAAGAAGTCCAGCCCGATCTCGCCCACTGCCACCAGGTGCGGGTCGTCGCGGTGGCGCGCCAGGGCATCGGCCAGCAGGTCGAGGTCGGCATCGGCGCTGCGGTCCACGTACAGCGGGTGGATGCCCAGCGCATAGGCCAGGCCATGCGCATGGGCCAGCGCACGCACGCTGTCGAAATGGGCCGCCATCACCGCCGGCAGCACCTGCAGCGCCACGCCGGCAGCGCGGGCACGTGCCAGCACGGCTGGGCGGTCGGCGTCGAACTCAGGCGCGTCGAGGTGGCAATGGGTGTCGATCCAGGCCGGCAGCATGGCCGGGATCATGCAGCAGCAGGCCGACAACCCCGTGCGGCTGCAGGCGCAGGCGGGCCGTGATACCGTGCCAGCAGGCAGTCCGATGGCGGCTGCCGGAGCCGGTGACGATGGCACGCCCCTCGATCTACAGCCGATCCCCCGCCCGCGCAGCCGGCCCCGCGCCGGCCCCGGCTGCGCAGCCCGCCGAGGCCACCCCGCCGGTGCCCGACGCGCCTGCACCACCCACCCGGCCCACGCTGCGCCAGCGCCTGCTGCGGCATGAGCGCTGGCTGTGGTCCGCCGGCCTGGTGCTGGCGATGGTGGCCGCCGGCTGGCCGGCCTGGACAGCCCAGGTGCTGCGCCCGCACAGCCTGGAACAGATCGACGCCGCGCTGCGTGAATCGATCGCCAAGCAGCCGCTGCAGTCCGTCGGCCTGGCCGCGTACCAGGCGATCCTGCCGTCGGTGGTGCGGGTGGTCGGCGAGCCGCCGGCGGCCGCGTCGGCACCGGGCAAGAAGCTGGCCAAGGCCGGCAAGCCGGTGGTGCCGGCACCCGAATCGGACGATGCTGACCCGCACGAAGGCCGCAGCGTGGGCACCGGCGTGGTCATCGTCGACAAGGGCTTGATCCTGACCAACCTGCACGTGGTGGACGGCGCGGCCAAGATCACCATCACCTTTGCCGACGGCAGCCAGAGCGAGGCCCGGGTGGTCAACCTGATGCCCGAGAACGACCTGGCCGTGCTGCAGGCGCTGACCATCCCCGACGACCTGCATGCCGCCACCATGCGCTCGACCAGCGGCCTGGCGCCCGGCGAGGCGGTGATGGCGGTGGGCTTCCCATTCGGCATCGGGCCGTCGGCGTCGCAGGGCGTTGTCTCGGGCTTGAAGCGGGAATTCCGCTCACCCGAAGGCCGGCGCATCCTGAACAACCTGATCCAGTTCGACGCTGCGGCCAACCCCGGCAATTCGGGCGGGCCGCTGATCACCATGGATGGCCATGTGGTGGGCATCGTCACTGCCATCATGAACCCCAACGACCAGCGCACCTTCATCGGCATCGGCTTCGCCGTGCCCATCGAGAACGCCGCCGCCGGCGCCGGCCTCCCCCCCTTCTGACCCTGCCCGCACACCATGAGCCAACCACCTGTCGTGCCCGCCGAGACCGCCCAGCTGATGGAGCGCATCCTCTATGAAGTGAAGCGCGTCGTCGTCGGGCAGGACCGTTTCCTCGAACGGGTGATGGTCGCCCTGCTGGCCCAGGGCCACCTGCTGGTCGAAGGCGTGCCGGGCCTGGCCAAGACGCTGACGGTGCGCACCCTGGCGGCCACGCTGCGCGGCAGCTACAAGCGCATCCAGTTCACGCCCGACCTGGTGCCGGCCGACCTGGTGGGCACGCGCATCTACAACCAGAAGACGGGCGAGTTCGGCACCACGCTGGGCCCGGTGTTCGCCAACCTGCTGCTGGCCGACGAGATCAACCGCGCCCCGGCCAAGGTGCAGAGCGCGCTGCTGGAAGTGATGCAGGAGCGCCAGGTGACGATTGCCGGCGAAACACACAAGGTGCCGGCGCCCTTCATCGTGATGGCCACGCAGAACCCGATCGAGACCGAAGGCACCTACCCCTTGCCTGAGGCCCAGGTCGACCGCTTCATGATGAAGGTGCTGGTCGACTACCCCAGCGACGAGGAAGAGTTCGTCATCGTCGAGCGGGTGATCGGCCCGCCACTGGCTGCTGCGCCGGTGGCCAGCACCGGCCAGCTGGCCGAGCTGCAGCAGCAGTGCCGGCAGGTGTATGTCGACCCCAGCCTGATCCAGTATGCGGTGAAGCTGGTGGGCGCCACCCGCCGGCCCGACAAGCATGGCCTGGGCGAGCTGGGCAAGTACCTGAGCTACGGCGCCAGCCCGCGCGCCAGCATCGCGCTGGTGGAGGCGGCACGTGCGCTGGCCTTCATGCGCGGCCGCGGCTATGTGCTGCCCGAAGACCTGGGCGACCTGGCCGCCGACTGCCTGCGCCACCGCCTGGTGCTCAGCTATGAGGCACTGGCCGAGGGCCTGACCGCCGATGCGCTGATCGCCAAGGTGATGGCGCGGCTGCCGCTGCCCGACAAGCCGCTGCAGCATCAATCGACCTGACCGCCTTGGCCACGACCGCCACCGCGCCCCCCGCCGGCAGCAGCGCTGCCGAGCCGCTGTTGCACCGCCTGGAATGGACGGTGCTGAAGCGGCTCGACGGTCTGCTGCAGGGCGATTACCGCACGCTGTGGCGCGGCGCCGGGCTCGACCTGGCCGATCTGCGCGAGTACCAGCATGCCGACGACGTGCGCCACATCGACTGGAACGTCACCGCCCGCCTGCAGGTGCCGCATGTGCGCCAGTTCACCGAAGACCGCGAGTTGTCGGCCTGGTTCCTGCTGGACCTGTCGGGCAGCGTCGACTTCGGCTCGGCCGACCAGACCAAGCTGGGCCTGAGCGAAGGCTTCGTGGCGGCGCTGGCCCGGCTGCTCACCCGCCACGGCAACCGGGTGGGCGCCATCCTGTACCACCCGGGCGCGGCCGATGCGCGCCAGCGGCTGGTGGTGGTCCCGCCCGGCCTGGGCCGCACCCAGGTGCTGCAGTTGCTGGCTCGCATGCGCCAGCCGCCGGCTCAGGCACCACGCAGCAAGGCCGGCAGCGCCGCGCCCACCCGGCTGGCCGACCTGCTGGGCCGGGCCGAAGGCATCGTGCGGCGCCGTTCGTTGCTGTTCGTCGTCAGTGACTTCATCAGCGACCCCGGCTGGGCCGC
>JAGOBT010000450.1 GCA_017999135.1 Burkholderiaceae bacterium | reverse complement strand
TGGGTGCCAGGGCCAGGCTGCCCGCACCCACGCCGCCGGCAAAGTGGCGCGCCATGAAGCCCGGGCTGGCGGCGGCGATGTAGCGCATCGCGCCCAGCGGCTGGCTGTTGCAGCCCGCGGCCGGGCGCGCCGTGCCGGTCACGGCGGCCAGCACCGCGCCGCTGCGCAGCCAGTTGTCGGTGTGGTCCTGGTCGTCGACCGCCAGTTGCAGCAGCACCGGCGCGTCGGCCGCATAGGCGGCCACGGCCGGCGCGAACCAGGTGGCCAGGCTGTCGGCATTCACTGCCACCGGCAGCGCCACGCGGGCCACGCCGTCGGGCGCCAATTGCGGCAGCGTGCCCTGCAGCGCCTGTTCCAAAAACTGCACATGGTCGGCGTGCTGGCACAGGCGGCGGCCTGCATCGGTGGCCACGCAGGGCTGCGCCCGCACCACCAGCGCGCAGCCCAGCCGTTCCTCCAGCTGCCGCACCCGCTGCGACACCGCCGATGGCGTGACATGCAGCGCGCGCGCCGCGCGCTCGAAGCTGCCTTCGCGCACGACGGCAGCCAGGGCAGAGAGGGCGGCATAGTCGAGCATGGATTCAGTTTTGCTTCATCTGGTTTAGGAACGACAGTTTGCCTTCATTGTCAGCAACAGGCACGCTTGCGCCCATGACCTGGACCGACCCACCCGCCCTGGCTGCCGTGCACCCGCTGCTGCACGGCGCACCCGCGTTCGCCCAGGGCCTGGCGCTGGGCCTGGGCCTGATCGTGGCCATCGGGGCGCAGAACGCCTTCGTGCTGCGCCAGGGTCTCCGGCGCGCCCATGTGGGCAGCGTGGTGCTGTTCTGTGCCGTGGCCGATGCGGTGCTGATCGGCGCCGGCGTGCTGGGCATGGCGCAGGCGCTGGGTGCGCGCCCGGGGCTGGCCCGTGCCCTGGCGCTGGCGGGTGCGGTGTTCCTGGCGGTGTATGGCTGGCGGGCCTGGCAGCGGGCGCGGCGCCCGCAACACCTGCAGGCGGCCGGTGGCGATGCCGGCGCGGGCCGGGCCGCGGTGCTGGCGCAGGCGGCCGGCTTCACCCTGCTGAACCCGCATGTCTACCTGGACACGGTGCTGCTGGTGGGTGGCATCGGCGCCCAGCAGCCGGTGGCCTTGCGGGGCTGGTTCGTCGCCGGGGCGGCCTGCGCCAGCGTGGCCTGGTTCAGCGCACTGGGCTATGGCGCGCGCTGGCTGGCACCGTTGTTTGCCCGCCCGCAGGCCTGGCGGGTGCTCGACGGGCTGATCGGCGCCACCATGTTCGTGCTGGCTGCGCTGCTGTTGCAGCGGGCACTGGCGGGTGCCTGAGCGGCGGCCCTGGCATGTACATCCCGCCGTTGCACCGCTTCAGCGACCCCGCCGCCATGCTGGCGCTGGTGGACGCCCATCCGCTGGGTGCCTGGGTCTGCGCCGGGGCGGACGGCCTGCTGGCCAACCATGTGCCGTTCCTGCTGGACCGCCACCGCGGCGCCTGCGGCACCCTGGTGGGCCATGTGGCGCGCGCCAATCCGGTGTGGCGGCAACTGGATGCCGGGCTGCCGTCGGTGGTGGTGTTCCAGGGGCCGCAGGCCTACATCAGCCCGGCCTGGTATCCCGGCCATGCCACGCATGGCCGCGTGGTGCCCACCTGGAACTACGCCGTGGTCCATGCGCACGGCGTGGCCCGCGCGGTGCATGACCGCGACTGGCTGCTGCAGACGCTGCACCGCCTGACCGGTCGCCATGAAGCACGGCGACCCCGGCCGTGGCAACTGGCCGACGCGCCGGCCGATGCCATGGACCGGATGCTGCGCGCCATCGTCGGCATCGAGATCACCATCGACCGGATCGAGGGCCGCTGCAAGGCCAGCCAGGACGAAGACCTGCCCGACCGGCTGGGCACGGTGCAGGGCCTGCGGGCCGACAGCCAGCCCGGCGCGGCCGGGGTGGCCGACCTGGTGCAGCAGGCGATCGACCGCGGCCCGGGCAGCCCGGCCTGACCGGCCTGACCCTGACCGGCCTGACCCGGCCGCGTCGATACACTGCCCGGTTCGTGGCGGTGCCGGCCCTGCGCCCGGCAGCGGCGGCCCCGCACGACCAGCCCAGACCGTGTCCACCCCCGCCGAGCGCCTGACCTTGCCCGCATCGCCACGCCGTGGCGGCCGCGCTGCCCGTGGGCGGCGCTGGTCGTGGCTGCTGGTGCTGGCGCTGGCCACCGCGGCCCTGGTGGCGGTGCCGATCCTGTCGGTGGGCAGCAATGTCTTTGCCACCGGCCAGTCCGGCACCTGGGCGCACCTGGCGTCCACCGTGCTGCCCGACTACATCCGCACCACGCTGTGGCTGTGCGCCGGCGTGGGCATCGGCGTCACGCTGCTGGGTGTGGGCTCGGCCTGGCTGGTCACGCGACACCAGTTCCCCGGCCGCGCAGCGTTTGAATGGGCGCTGGTGCTGCCGCTGGCGGTGCCGGCCTATGTGATGGCCTACACCTACACCGACCTGCTGCAGTACGTGGGCCCGGTGCAGACCGCGCTGCGCGAGGCCTTCGGCTGGAAGCGCGCCGATTACTGGTTTCCCGATGTGCGCAGCACCGGCGGCGCGGTGGTGATGTTCTCGCTGGTGCTCTACCCCTATGTCTACCTGATGGCGCGCACCGCCTTCCTGGAGCGCGGCGGCGCCACGCTGGAGGTGGCCCGCTCGCTGGGCCTGACGCCCTGGCAGGGCTTTCTGCGTGTCAGCCTGCCGATGGCGCGCCCGGCCATTGCCGGTGGCGTGGCCCTGGCGCTGATGGAGACGCTGGCCGATTTCGGCACGGTGAGCTACTTCGCGGTGCAGACCTTCACCACCGGCATCTACCGCGCCTGGTTCTCGCTGGGCGACCGGGTGGCGGCGGCGCAGCTGGCGCTGGTGCTGCTGGCCTTCGTGATCATCGTGCTGGTGTTCGAGCGGCTCAGCCGCGGCGGCCGGCGCTTTGCCGAGACCAGCCTGCGGCGCGGCGGCTCGGCGCGCACCCAGCTGGCGGGCAGCCGTGCGCTGCTGGCCTGGTGCGCCTGCGCGCTGCCGCTGGCCGGCGGCTTTGTGCTGCCCGGCGGCCTGCTGCTGGCGATGGCGCTGACCGACGGCGACGCCCAGTTCGGCGAGCGCTTCGTGCGCCTGGCCGGCAACAGCGTGCTGCTGGCTGGCCTGACGGCACTGCTGGCGGTGGCGCTGGCGCTGCTGATCGGTTATGCCGCCCGGGTGCACCGCGGCCCGGCCATGCGCTGGGCGCACCGGGTGGCCGGCCTGGGCTACGCGCTGCCGGGCTCGGTGATCGCAGTGGGCGTGCTGATCCCGGTGACGCGGCTGGACCACGCGCTGGCCGCGCTGTGGCAGCAGCTGTTCGGCAGCCACCCGGGGCTGCTGATCACCGGCGGCATCGCCGCGCTGGTGTATGCCTGCATCGTGCGCTACCTCACCGCGGCCATGCAGGCGGTGGACGCCGGTCTGGCCAAGATCACGCCCAGCATGGACCAGGCCGCCCGCAGCCTGGGCCACACGCCGGCGCAGACGCTGCGCCGGGTGCACCTGCCCCTGCTGCGTGGCAGCCTGCTGACTGCCGCACTGC
>JAGOBT010000449.1 GCA_017999135.1 Burkholderiaceae bacterium | reverse complement strand
ACACCCTGGCCCGCCTGTCGGCGCTGGACTACGTGGCCGACCGCCAGCTGGCCACCTGCGTCTACCTGGCGCTGAAGCTGCAGCGCCCGCTGTTCCTGGAAGGCGAGCCCGGCACCGGCAAGACCGAGATCGCGCGCACGATGGCCACCATGCTCGGCCGGCCGCTGATCCGGCTGCAGTGCTATGAGGGGCTGGATCTGGCGGGTGCCGCCTATGAGTGGAACTACGGCCGGCAGATGATGGAGATCCGCCTGGCCGAAGCCACCGGAGGCGGCGCCAAGGAGTCCCGCGACGCCCTGGCCAACGAGCTGTTCAGTGAGCGCTTCCTCACCAAGCGCGCCTTGCTGCAGGCCATCGATCCGGCCAACCCGGTGCCGCCGGTGCTGCTGATCGACGAGCTCGACCGCGCCGACGAGCCCTTCGAGGCCTTTCTGCTGGAAGTGCTGGCCGACTACCAGATCACCATCCCCGAGCTGGGCACGGTGAAGGCCAGCCAGCCGCCGATCGTCATCCTCACCAGCAACCGCACCCGCGAGATCCATGATGCGGTCAAGCGCCGTTGCCTGTACCACTGGGTGGACTTTCCGGATGCCAAGCGCGAGCTCGACATCCTGCAACGCCGCGTGCCCGGCATCGGCCCGGCACTGGCGGCGCAGATCGTCGCCTTCATCCAGAAGCTGCGCAGCATCGAGCTGACCAAGCTGCCCGGCATCGCCGAGACCATCGAATGGACCCGCGCGCTGATGGAGCTGGACGCGATGGTGCTCGACCCCGAGGTGATCCAGCACACCCTGGGCGTGCTGCTGAAGTACCAGGACGACATCGCCCGCATGCAGGGCAGCGAGGCGGCGCGGCTGCTCGACCAGGTGCGCAGAGAGGTCGGCCCCCAGGCGCCTTCGGCGCCTCCCCCCGAGGGGGGCGGGCCGGCTTGGGGCGGCCCGGCGCCGTCCCGGCCCGCGTGATCCGAGGCATGCGTCGGCGGCACCTGCCATGCTGTTCACGAAGAAGTCCCCCGGCCACCTGGCCGAGAACGTGATGCACTTTGCCCGCGTGCTGCGCACCGCCGGCATGCCGGTGGGCAGCGACCGGGTGCACACCGCGCTGGCGGCGCTGCAGGTGGCGGGGCTGGAGAGCAAGCGCGATTTCCACGCCGTGCTGTCGGCCTGCCTGGTCGACCGCATCGAGCACCGTGAGCTGTTCGACCAGGCCTTCGTGCTGTTCTGGCGCGACCCCGACCTGATGGGCCGCATGCGCGCGCTGCTGCTGCCCAAGGTCAACCTGAAGGAAGGCGCCCAGCCGCCGCCGCCCGAGAACCGCCGCCTGGGCGACGCGCTGTTTCCGCACCAACCGAACCGCCCGCCCGATGAACCCGAGCAGGACCAGGTCGAGATCCATGCCGAGCTGACCTGGAACGACCGCGAGGTGCTGCGCCAGGCCGATTTCGACACCATGACGGCCGATGAATGGCGCGAGGCCCAGCGCCTGCTGTCGCAGCTGAAGCTGGTGTTCGAGCCCTTGCCCACCCGCCGCACCCGCCGCGCCACCCGCCCCGGCACGGCCGACTGGCGCGCCACGCTGGCGGCCATGGCGCGCCACGGCGGCGAGCTGTGGGACACCCGCTGGCGCGCGCCGCGCATCCAGCCCGCGCCGCTGCTGGTGCTGGCCGACATCTCCGGCTCGATGAGTCGCTATTCGCGCATGCTGCTGCACTTCGCCCATGCACTGGGCCATGCCGATGCCAAGGTGGAGAGCTTCGTCTTCGGCACCCGGCTGACCCGCACCACCCGCCTGCTGAAGAGCCGCGACCCCGACATCGCCGTGGGCCAGGTGGTGCGCGCCGTGGCCGACTGGTCGGGCGGCACCCGCATCACCACCAGCCTGCATGATTTCAACCAGCACTGGGCGCGCCGGGTGCTGACCGGCCGTACCACGGTGCTGCTGATCAGCGATGGCCTGGAGCATGGCGACACGAAGCAGCTGGCCTTCGAGATGGAGCGCCTGCACAAGCGCTGCCGCCGCCTGGTGTGGCTGAACCCGCTGCTGCGCTTTGCCAAGTTCGAGCCGCGTGCCGCCGGCATCCAGGCCATGCTGCCGCATTGCGACAAGTTCCTGCCGGCACACAACCTGCAGAGTCTGGCCGACCTGGTGGGCGTGCTGTCCGCGCCTGACACAGCGCCCCGCCGCCCGCACTGAATCCACCCCTTTCTGACCTTCCGGACCGACCATGGAACTCACCAGCCAACAGACATTGCCCGTTGCCCAGGCCCAGGCCTGGGAGGCGCTCAACGACATCAGCCTGCTCAAGGAATGCATTCCCGGCTGCGATGGCATCACCGCCACCGGCGAGAACCAGTATGAAGTGCTGATCACCGCCGCCATCGGCCCGGTGAAGGCCAAGTTCAAGGGCAAGCTGCAACTGGAGAACCTGCAGCCGCCCAACAGCTACACCCTGCGCTTTGATGGCCAGGGCGGCGCGGCCGGCCATGGCAAGGGCACGGCCGAGGTCAAGCTCGAATCCACCGGCCCGCGCAGCACGGTGCTGCACTACACCGCGCATGCCACCGTGGGCGGCAAGATCGCGCAGTTGGGCTCGCGCCTGGTCGACATGGCGGCGCAGAAGATGGCCACCGAGTTCTTCACCACCTTCAACACCAAGCTGCAGGAGCGCTACCAGGTGGCGCCCGAGCCGCTGCCCGCCGTGGCGGCACCAGCGCCGCAAGGTCTGGTTGCAAAGCTGCTGGCTTGGCTGAAAAGGTTATTCGGCGGCTGATGCCACCGGGCGCCTCAGAATCCCGGCATGAACTCGCGCGGCGTCCACCTGCAGTACAGCTTCGAGTCCACCGGCCAGCGCGGCGCGGCGCTGCACAACCCGCTGTTCGAGCTGCTGCAGGCCGTGCATGAGCACGGCTCGATCCAGCATGCGGCCAAGCACCTGGGCGCCAGCTACCGCCACATCTGGGGTGCGCTCAAGCGCTGGGAAGACACGCTCGGCGAGCCGCTCGTCACCTGGGCGCAGGGCCAGCCGGCGCGGCTGACCCCCTTTGCCGACCGCCTGCTGTGGGCCGAGAAGCGCGCCCGCGCCCGCCTGACACCGCACATCGAGGCCCTGCGCGCCGAGCTGGAACGCGTGCTGACCGACGCGCTCGACGGCAGCCAGCATGTGCTGACCGTCTTTGCCAGCCACGACCTGGCGCTGCCGATGCTGCGCGACGTGGCCAACCGCGACCATGGCCTGCACATCGACCTGCGCTTTGCCGGCAGCGTGGACGCGCTGGCGGCGCTGGCCCAGGGCCGCTGCCGGGTGGCCGGCTTTCATGTGCCGGCGCTGCCGGGTGGCTCGCGCCAGTTCGCCGCGGCGATGAAGCCGCTGCTCAAGCCCGGCCTGCACAAGCTGATCGGCTGCGTCCGCCGCACCCAGGGCCTGATGGTGCAGCCCGGCAATCCGCTGGGGCTGCGGGGCCTGGCCGATCTGGTGCCGCAGGGCCAGCGTGCCCCGCGCTTCCTCAACCGGCAGAGCGGCTCGGGCACCCGCCTGCTGATGGACCACCTGCTGGCCGAGCTGGGCCTGTCGGCCGAGGCCATCCCCGGCTGGTTCC
>JAGOBT010000448.1 GCA_017999135.1 Burkholderiaceae bacterium | reverse complement strand
ACCCGGCGCTGCGCGCCCGGCTCGATGCGTTCCGCGCGCGCCAGACCGCCGCTGCGGTGGCCATGACATCGGAGTTGACATGACACCCCGCTCGATCCTGCCTGGCGCCACCCTCGGCGTGATGGGGGGCGGCCAGCTGGGCCGCATGTTCGTGCAGGCGGCCCAGTCCATGGGCTACTTCACAGCAGTGCTCGACCCCGATGTGACATCGCCCGCCGGCCTGGTGGCGCACTACCACATCGAAGCCGACTACCTGGATGAACAAGGCCTGGCGCAGCTGATGCAGCGCAGCGCGGCCATCACCACCGAATTCGAGAACGTGCCGGCCGGCGCGCTGGTCACGCTGGGCGCACACCGGCCAGTGGCACCCACGGCCGACGCGGTGGCCGTGTGCCAGGACCGCGCGTCCGAGAAGGCGCAGTTCCGCCGCAGCGGCATCCCCTGTGCGCCGCATGCGCTGATCGACACGCCCGAGCGCCTGGCCGCCGTGCCCGACAGCCTGCTGCCCGGCATCCTGAAGACGGCCCGCCTGGGCTACGACGGCAAGGGCCAGGCGGTGGTGGCCGACCGCGCCGCGCTGGCCGCCGCCTGGGACGCGCTGGGCCAGGTGCCCTGCGTGCTCGAGCAGAAGCTGCCGCTGGCGCTGGAGCTCAGCGTGGTGGTGGCCCGCAGCGCCAGCGGCGACGTGGTGCAACTGCCGGTGCAGCAGAACCTGCACCGCGGCGGCATCCTGGCCGTCACCCAGGTGCCCGCGCCCGACGCCAGCGCCGCGCTGCAGGCCCAGGCCGCCGCATCTGCCGCCCAGCTGGCCACCGACCTGCACTACGTGGGCGTGCTGTGCGTCGAGTTCTTCGTCACCACCGACGGCCAGCTGGTGGCCAACGAGATGGCGCCGCGCCCGCACAACTCGGGCCACTGGTCGATCGACGGTGCCGACATCAGCCAGTTCGACCTGCAGGTGCGCACCCTGTGCGGCCTGCCGCTGGTGGCGCCGCGCCAGCACTCGGCCGCCGTGATGCTGAACCTGCTGGGCGACCTGTGGTTCGGCACCGACGGCCGCGAACGTGCGCCACCGTGGGCCGCCGTGCTGGCGCTGCCCGGCGTGCATCTGCACCTGTATGGCAAGGCCAGCGCCCGCCCGGGCCGCAAGATGGGCCACCTGACGGTGACCGCCGCCACGGCCGAGGCCGCCCGCGCCACCGCACTGCAGGCCGCGGCGCTGCTGGGCCTGCCCGGCTTCTGACGCCGCAGCATGCCGATCCTGGCCGGTGACGACCCGGCGGCGCTGGCCGCCGCTGCGCAATGCCTGGCCGATGGCGGCCTCGTCGGCCTGCCCACCGAGACGGTGTATGGCCTGGCCGCGCGCGCCGACGACGATGTCGCCGTGGCCGGCATCTTTTCGGCCAAGGGCAGGCCGGCCGACCACCCGCTGATCGTGCATGTGGCCGGGCTGGCGCAGGCCGCACACTTCACCGACCACCTGCCGCCAGCCGCCCAGCGCCTGGCCGCCGCCTTCTGGCCGGGGCCGGTGACGGTGATCGTGCCGCGGCGCGCCGGCGTGGCCACCGCGGCAGCCGGCGGCCAGGCCACCATCGGCCTGCGCTGCCCGTCCCACCCGGTGGCGCAGGCCCTGCTGCAGCGCGCGGCGGCGCTGGGCGTGCCGGGCGTGGCCGCACCCAGCGCCAACCGCTTTGGCCGGGTCAGCCCGACCCATGCGGCCCATGTGGCCAGCGAGCTCGGCCCCGCGCTGCTGGTGCTGGACGGCGGCCCCTGCCCGGTGGGCATTGAATCGGCCATCGTCGACTGCAGCCGGGGCCGGCCGGTGCTGCTGCGCCCCGGCGTGCTGACCCGGGCGGCCCTGGAGGCAGCGCTCGGCGAGCCGCTGCAGGCGGCCGATGCGGGCGCACCGCGGGCGCCGGGCACCCTGGCGTCGCACTACGCCCCCAGCGCGCGGCTGCGCATCTGGCCTGCGGACGCGCTGGCCGCTGCGCTTGACAAGCCGGCAACGTGGCCGCCAGGGCTGGCGGTATATTCGCGACGGTCTGCCAGTGCCCCGGGTGGCTGCCTGTGGCAGCCGATGCCTGACGACCCGGCGGAAGCGGCGCACGATCTGTTTTCGGCCCTGCGCCGCCTGGACGACGCCGGCGCTGCCGAGATCTGGGTCGAGCAGCCACCCGGCACCCCGGCCTGGGAAGGCGTGCTGGACCGCCTGCGCCGCGCGGCCAGCGCCTGACCCGGCCCGCCCCTCTTGCCTTGCTGATGGACTGTTGATGACCTTTCTACGTACTCTGAGCCGACGCGGCGCACGTGTCCTGGCACCGGTGGTGGCCGCAGCGGCCCTGTTGTCGGCCTGCGGTGGTGGCACCTCCCAGGTGCAGGCGTTCCAGCCAGCCCGGCTGCTGGTGCTGGGCGACGAGACCAACTTGCTGGTCGACGACGGCAGCGCCGACGGCTTCAAGTACAGCACCAACGACCGCCGCGGCACCACTGCGGGCAAGTGCCTGCTGGTGCCCAACATCGCGCAGTCGGTGGCCACCTTCTACGGCATGGTGTTCGCGGCCTGCAACCCGACGGCAGCCACGCCCAGGGCCTTCATGCAGGCGCAGGCAGGTGCCATGGTCGACGACGCCGCCACCGGCCTGAAGGCGCAGGTCGATGGCGTGACCGACCTGGGCAGCACCGACATGCTGGTGGTGATGATCGGCGCCAACGACATGATCGACCTGTACCAGCGCAAGCTGGCTGGCGAGTTCACCGCGGCCACCGCCACTGCAGAGGCCATCCGCCGTGGCCGCGTGGCGGCAACCCAGATCAACCGCATGCTGGCCACCGGTGCCCGTGCCCTGGTGATCACCATTCCCGACATGGGCAAGAGCCCGTTCGCCCTGGCGGCCGACAAGACCGACGCCGGCGCTGCGGCACTGATGCGCACGCTGTCGTCCGAGTACAACGCCGCCCTGCGCCTGGGCATCGACGCCACCGACTACGACGGCCGCAACTACGGCCTGGTGCTGGCCGACGACGTGATGGCAGCCATCGACCGGTTCCCGACCTCGTACCTGAACAGTCCGTCCAACATCACCGAGCCGGCCTGCCCCACCGTCACCGCAGACAAGTGTGTGCTGACCGACGATGTGGCCACCACCACGCTGGTGGCAGCCGCGAACGCCAACACCAACAGCTACCTGTGGGCCAGTGACCGGCACATGGGGGCGGCCGCGCACGTGCAGATCGGCGCGCAGGCCGTGTCGCGCGCGGCCAACAACCCGTTCTAGCCGGGCGGCGGCGCGCCACCGCGACACCCGTCGGTCCCATGGCGACCCCGATCCTGCTCGGCCTGGACACCGCCACCGACCAACTGGCCGCCGGCCTGCTGGCGCCCGGCGTGCACCGGGCCGTCAATGAAGCGGGCGGGCCGCTGGCCTCGGCACGGCTGATCCCGCTGCTGATGGAATTGCTGCACGGCGCCGGCCTGGCCATGCCGCAGGTGCAGGCGGTGGCCTTCGGCCAGGGGCCGGGCGCCTTCACCGGGTTGCGCACCGCCTGTGCCGTGGCGCAGGGCCTGGCCTTCGCGCACGACACGCCGGTGCTGCCGGTCGACAGCC
>JAGOBT010000034.1 GCA_017999135.1 Burkholderiaceae bacterium | reverse complement strand
CGCTCGGACTGGCCCAGGCTGTCCTGCAATTGCGCGCCCAGGCGCGCAAACGCCTTGCCGGCCCCCAGCTTGAACAGCGTGCCCTGGCTGCTGTGGCGCATGTCGCGCACCAGGTCGCGCAGGCGGTCACCCGCCAACGGGTCGAGCACGGCCTGCTGCTGCCGCAGCAGCACGGCGCGCAGCGCCGACAGCTTGGGCGCGCACAGCTCGAATTCGGCCGCC
Source organism: Burkholderiaceae bacterium (assembly GCA_017999135.1). GTDB lineage: Bacteria > Pseudomonadota > Gammaproteobacteria > Burkholderiales > Burkholderiaceae_C > Pseudaquabacterium. Next base: position 13,235 of record JAGOBT010000034.1, on the reverse strand, counting down.
TCGCCTTCCAGCCGGCGGCCCATCAGCTGCAGCCGGGCCGCACTCTTGCCGCGCAGCCCGCGCAGTTCATGCAACTGCTCGGCCTGCTGACGTGCCCGCTCGGCCAGCCGGGCCTGGCCCATCTGCTGCAAGGCCAGCACGCCGTCTTCGACCATGCGGCCGATCACCTGGCTGCGCCGGGGCAGCAGTTCATTCACCAGCGCGTCTTCCAGCCGCTGCAGGCCGCTGGCGGCAAAGGCCGCGTCATCGCCCTGCATGCGGGCGGAGAGCGCCTGCCGCGCGGAGATGGCGAACACCCGGTCGTCACCGATGCCCAGCGTGGTGGCGGCGTCGGTGCACTGGCGCTGCACCTGCGCGGCCACCGCGGCGGCGTCCAGCAGAGGGTCGGCCAGCATGTCGATCTTGTTGAGCACCACGAAGCGCTCGCAACCGCGGTCGCCCAGATGGTCGCGCCACACCGCCAGGTCGGACCGGGTGACGCCGGTGTCGGCCGCCAGCAGGAACACCGCCGCGTGCGCCGTCGGCAGCAGCGACAGCGTGAGCTCGGGCTCGGCGCCGATGGCGTTCAGCCCTGGCGTGTCGAGCACCACCAGGCCGCGCTTGAGCAGCGGGTGCGGGTAGTTGATCAGCGCATGGCGCCAGGCCGGCACCTCGACCATGTCGTGCGCGTCCAGCGGCGGATTGTCTTCGGGGTGCTCGTCGCTCCAGAAGCCCAGCGTGCGGGCCTCGGCCAGCGGCACCTTCTGCACCCGGGTGACGGCCTGCAGCGCATCGGCCAGCGCAGCGCCGTCGCCCACGGGCAGCGGCACCTCGTGCCACAGATCGGGTTGTTCACGCAGGGCCAGCACCGGCTGGCCGCCGGCGCGGGTGGCGATCGGCAGCAGCGCCAGCGCGGGCGGCTGCTGCGGGTCCCAGGCCAGTTCCACCGGGCACATGGTGGTGCGCCCCGGCGTGGCCGGCAGCACACGCCGGCCGGTGTCGGCGAAGAACAGCGCGTTGATCAGCTCGGACTTGCCGCGCGAGAACTCGGCGACAAAGGCCACCACAAGCCGATCGGACGCCAGCCGCTGGCGCACCGCCGCGGCCAGCGCACGGCCGGGTGCGTCGAGCAGGCCGTTGGACTCCATGCTGGCGGCCAGCTGCTCGATCGACCGATCCAGCTGCCGGCGCCAGTGGGCCAGGGAATCCAGGCGTGTCAGCAGTGTGGTCGACATGCGCGGCGTGTCGGGGGTGAACAATTCATCGTAGCGCAGCGGCTGGCCTCACAGCCGGCAGGGTGCCTGCGCGGCAACGCCGTGCGGCGTCGGCATCGTGAATTCTTCACCGCCGCTGGCAACCGGCGCAGAAGTAGGTGGAGCGCTGGCCCTGCACGATGCGGCGGATGGTGCCGCCGCAGCGCGCGCAGGTCTGGCCCTCGCGGCCATACACCAGCGCCTCGTCCTGGAAGGCGCCGGCCATGCCGTGGGCGTCCTTGAAGTCGCGCAGGGTCGACCCGCCCAGGTCGATGGCGCGCGCCAGCGTCAGCCGCAGTGCAGCCAGCAGCCGCTCGCAACGCGGGCGGCTCAGGCTGCCGCAGCGGGTGCGCGGGTCGATGCCGGCGCGGTGCAGCGCCTCGCTGACATAGATGTTGCCGGCGCCCACGACGATGTCACCGGCCAGCAGCGCCGCCTTGATCGGCGTGCGCCGGCCTTGCAGCGCGGCATGCAGGTGCAAGGGCGTGAAGGCGGGATCGAACGGCTCGGCACCCAGGTGCGCCAGCAGCTTGGCGGCCGGGTCGGCCTGCAGCGCAGCCGACCACACCACCGCACCAAAGCGCCGCGGGTCGGTCAGCCGCAATGTGCCCCGGCTGGTGTGCAGGTCGAAATGGTCGTGCGGGCCAGCCGGGCCGGGGGCGTCGGACAGGTGCAGCGAGCCCGACATGCCCAGGTGCAGCAGCAGGCCACCGCCGGGCGCGGGGTCGGCGGCGGGCACCGGGCCGGCCAGCGGCAGCCACAGGTACTTGCCGCGCCGCAGCAGCGGGCCGGCCAGGCGGCCCTGCAGCGATTCGGGCGGCACGCCCAGCGGCCAGCGCAGCGGCTTGCCCAGCTGCACCCCCCGCACCTGGGCGCCCTGCAGGCGATCGGCCAGGCTGGCGCGTGTGACTTCCACCTCGGGCAGTTCGGGCATCGGCAGATTATGGTGGCCGACCCTGAAGGCCATCGGGCCGGTGAACAAAGCAGCAACGGTGGCCTCCTAGAATGAACCGCAGCTTCCAGGAGTCCTGATGACCGGCCCGAACGACCGCAACCGCGGCACCCGCCCGCCCAGCCAGCGGCGGGCTCCGGCGCTGCGCCTGCTGGCCGCCACACTGGCCGTGCTGGCCTGCAGCAGCGTAGCCGCCCAGGCCGACGCGCCGGCCCCCGCGGCAGTGCCGGCCGAAGTGAAGACCCCACCGGCGCCGTCGGCGCTGGACGCGCCGCTGTTCTACCAGCTGCTGATCGGCGAGCTGGAACTGAAGGAAGGCCGGCCCGGCAATGCCTACCAGGTGATGCTCGATGCGGCACGCCGCCAGTCCGACGACGACCTGTTCCAGCGCGCGGTCGAGATCGCCCTGCAGGCCCGTGCCGGCGACCAGGCCCTGGCGGCCACCCAGGCCTGGCGTGAGGCGCTGCCGAAGTCGGTGGCCGCGATGCGCTACCAGGTGCAGATCCTGCTGGCCTTGAACCGCGGTGACGACCTGGCCGAACCGCTCACTGCCTGGCTGGCGGCCGCGCCGGCGATGGAACGCCCGGGCCTGATCGCCAGCCTGCCGCGGGTGCTGCAGCGCCTGCCGGACCAGCAGAAGGCCCTGGCGCTGGCCAGCCGCCTGTTCACCCCCTGGCTGGACGACACCGGCAGCCGCACCGCCGCCCGCGTGGCGCTGGGCCGCGCCCACCTGTCGGCCGGCCTGCCGCAACAGGCCCTGGGCCTGGCGCGGGCGGCGCTGGCTGCCGATGCCGCGGCGCCCGGCCCGGTGCTGCTGGCGCTGGAAATGGTGCCCGCCACCACAGGCGCCGAGGCCATCGTCACCGACTACCTGGCCCGCCCGGACGCCGAACCCGCGGTGCGCCTGTCCTACGTGCGCACGCTGGCCCAGGGCCAGCGCTATGCCGAGGCCACCCGCCAGCTGGAGCGCCTGACGCAGGAACGCCCCAACCTGCCCGACCCCTGGCTGACGCTGGGCGCGCTGCGGCTGGAGCTCAAGCAGCCAAAGGAAGCCGAGGCGGCGCTGCTGCGCTTCGTTGACCTGGCGGGCGCGCCGCCACCACTGGCGGCCGTGGCCGCCGCCAACGCGGCCGGCACGGCCACCGGCCGCATCGCCAGCGATGCCGACGACGAGGACGACGCGCCACAGGCCGGTGCCGCGCGAGATCTCACCCAGGCATGGCTGCTGCTGGCCCAGGCGGCCGAACAGCGCGGCGACCTGCGCGCGGCCGAGACCTGGCTGGCCAAGGTGGAGAACCCGCAGCGCCTGCTGGAAGTGCAGGCGCGCCGTGCCGGCCTGATGGCGCGCCAGGGCCAGCTGAAGGAAGCCCGCGCGCTGATCCAGGCCGTGCCCGAACGCACCGGCGACGACGCCCGCGCCAAACTGGTGGCCGAGGCGCAGCTGCTGCGCGATGTCAAGCGCTGGCAGGACGCCGCCACCGTGCTGGCCGCGGCCAGCCAGCGCTTTCCCGATGACACCGACCTGATCTACGAGCAGGCCATGGTCGAGGAGAAGCTCGACCGCCTGCCCGAGATGGAACGCCTGCTGCGCCGCGTGATCGCGCTCAAGCCCGACCATCCGCATGCCCACAATGCGCTGGGCTATTCGCTGGCCGACCGCGGCATCCGCCTGCCCGAGGCGCGGGCGCTGATCCAGCGCGCGCTGGAACTGTCGCCCGGCGACCCGTTCATCACCGACAGCCTGGGTTGGGTGGAGTTCCGCCTGGGCAACAAGGACGAGGCGCTGCGCCTGCTGCGCCAGGCCTACGCCGCCCGGCCCGACACCGAGATCGCCGCCCACCTGGGCGAGGTGCTGTGGGCACTGGGCCAGCGCGACGAGGCCCGCCGCATCTGGCAGGAGGCGCGCGGCCGCGACGCCACCAACGAGGTGCTGCGCGAGACGCTGGCGCGGCTGAAGGTCGGCCTTTGACATTGCGCAGCGCAGCCAGGCTGGCGGCGGTGGCAGGCCTGGCCCTGTTGACGGCCTGTGCCAGCGTGCCGCCACCCGCGGACGGCGTGCTGTCCGGCGTGCTGGTCGGCCGCCTCTCGGTGCGGGTGGACGGCGCACCACCCCGCGCTGTCAGCGCCGGTTTCGAGCTGACCGGCGACGCCCGCCGCGGCAGCCTGGTGCTCAGCGGCCCGCTGGGCACCACCGCAGCGCGCGCCGACTGGGCGCCGGGCGAGGCCGTGCTGCGCAGCGGCGGCACCGAGTCGCGCCATGCCGACCTGGACAGCCTGGGCCAGGCGGCGCTGGGTGAGGCCCTGCCGATGGCCGCGCTGTTCAGCTGGCTGCGCGGCCGCGCCTGGGCCGATGCCCCCAGCCAGCCACGGCCCGATGGCCAGCCCGGGTTCGTGCAGCTGGGCTGGCAGATCGACCTGGCCCGCTGGGCCGACGGCGCGCTGGACGCGGTGCGCCTGGCGCCGCCGGCCATCACCGTGCGGGCGCGGCTGGAGCAGGCGGGATGAGCCTGGCCGCCCTGTACGACGTACCGGCCCCGGCCAAGCTGAACCTGTTCCTGCACGTGGTGGGTCGGCGCACCGACGGCTACCACCTGCTGCAGTCGGTTTTCGTGCTGATCGACTGGTGCGACACCCTGCACTTCGAGCGCCGCAGCGACGGCCGGCTGCAGCGCCATGACCTGGGCCCGGCGCTGCCCGATGACGACCTCAGCCTGCGTGCCGCCCGCGCCCTGCAGCAGGCCAGCGGCACCACGCTGGGCGCCGACCTGTCGGTGCTGAAGCGCGTGCCTTGGGGCGCCGGCCTGGGCGGCGGCAGTTCCGATGCGGCCAGCACCCTGCTGGCGCTGAACCGGCTGTGGGGCCTGCACTGGCCGCGAGAGCGGCTGCAGTCCATCGCCATCGGCCTGGGGGCCGACGTGCCGTTCTTCGTCGGTGGACGCAATGCCTTCGTCGGCGGCATCGGCGAGCAACTGCATCCGCTGCCCGAAGCTGCACTGCCTGCGCAGGCGCTGGCGGTGGTCAAGCCCGCGCCGGCCATCGCCACCTCCGCGATTTTTGGCAGCCCGCTCTTGGTTCGGAACACCGAACCTGTTATAGTCATGAGCTTTCTCGCAGACGCCCAACTCGCAGCGAAGCTTGGATCGGGATACGGCCGCAATGACCTGCAGCCCCCGGCCGAAGCCAGTTGCCCCGAAGTGACGCAAGTCGCCCGGTGGTTGGAAGCCCGCTTCGGCAACAGCCGGATGTCGGGGTCCGGCAGTGCCGTGTTTGCGAGAGTCGGCAGTGTTGCTGGCGCAGTCGCTTCACCCATGGCGACAAGCTGGCCGGATGAACTTCCGGCTGGATGGGTGGGGCGGATGTGCAGCAGCCTGGACCAACATCCCCTGGTGGGTTGGGCCGGCTGACAGGTTCAAGGGCACGGCGCAAGCCGGGTCCTGTGTAGGGGAGTCGCCAAGTTGGTCAAGGCATCGGATTTTGATTCCGACATGCGAGGGTTCGAGTCCTTCCTCCCCTGCCAAACATCTTCCACACCACCGGTCCACCCACATTCGTGGTTCCATGCCTGACGGAGAACGCAACGTGCTGTTCAACACCGTGCTGTTCACCGGCAACGCCAACCCCGCGCTGGCACAGGAAATGGCCAAGAGCCTCGGCGTCGAGCTGGGCAAGGCCACGGTGGGCCGGTTCTCCGACGGCGAGGTCACGGTCGAACTGCACCAGAACGTGCGCGCCCGCGACGTGTTCGTGGTGCAGAGCACCTGCGCACCGACCAACGAGAACCTGATGGAACTGCTGATCATGGTCGATGCGTTGAAGCGCGCCAGCGCCCGCCGCATCACCGCCGTGATCCCCTACTTCGGCTACGCCCGGCAAGACCGCCGGCCGCGGTCGATGCGGGTGCCCATCAGTGCCAAGGTGGTGGCCAACCTGCTGGAGACGGTGGGCGTCGAGCGTGTGCTCACGATGGACCTGCACGCCGACCAGATCCAGGGCTTCTTCGACATTCCAGTCGACAACATCTACGCCAGCCCGGTGCTGCTGTCCGACCTGAAGAGCAAGGCCTACCCCGACCTGGTGGTGGTGTCGCCCGACGTTGGCGGCGTGGTGCGCGCCCGTGCGCTGGCCAAGCAGCTGGGCAGTGACCTGGCCATCATCGACAAGCGCCGCCCGCGCGCCAACGTGTCCGAAGTGATGCACGTCATCGGCGAGATCGAAGGCCGCAACTGCGTGATCATGGACGACATGATCGACACCGCCGGCACGCTGGTCAAAGCCGCCGAGGTGCTGAAAGAGCGTGGCGCCAAGCGGGTGTTCGCCTACTGCACCCACCCGATCCTGTCGGGCCCGGCGGTCGACCGCATCGCCGGCAGCCAGCTTGATGAAGTGGTGATCACCAACACCATCCCGCTGTCGGATGCGGCCAAGGCCTGCAAGAAGATCCGCCAGCTGTCGGTGGCCTTCCTGTTTGCCGAGACCATCCGCCGCATCTCCGACGGCGAATCGGTCACCTCGCTGTTCGCCGAGCAGAACGCCAACTTCTGATCGGCCGGGCTTTCCTGTTTTTCTGGCGCGGGCATCCTGCCGGCGCCTTCACCCCGGTGGCCTGGTCGCGGGCCCCACACATGGAGCAACCATGAAATTCACCGCTTACGAGCGCAATCTGCAGGGGACCGGAGCGAGCCGCCGCCTGCGCATGGGCGGCAAGGTGCCTGGCATCGTCTTCGGCGCTGGCAACCCCGCCATGATCGAACTCGACCACAACGCGCTGTACTTCGCGCTCAAGAAGGAAGCCTTCCACAGCTCCATCCTCGAGATGGACCTGGCCGGCACCACCCAGAAGGTGCTGCTGCGCGACTTCCAGATGCACCCCTGGAAGCAGCAGGTGCTGCACGTGGACTTCCAGCGCGTGGACGAGACCACCCGCCTGCGCAAGAAGGTGCCGCTGCACTTCTCCGGCGAAGAGCTGTCGGTCGCCGTCAAGACCGACAAGTGCCTGGTCAACCACGTCGCCACCGAAGTCGAGATCGAGTGCCTGGCCACCCAGCTGCCCGAGTTCATCGCCGTCGAGCTGAGCGGCCTGGTCAAGGGCCAGTCGCTGCATGTGTCCGACCTGGTGCTGCCTGAGGGCATCAAGGTGGTGAAGCATGGCAAGGTGAACCCGGTGATCGTGTCGGCCACCGCGCCGAAGGTCGAGGAAGAAGTGGCACCGGCCCCCGCCGCCGCGCCGGCCAAGAAGGCTGCCGCCAAGAAGGCCGCCCCCAAGAAGTGATGCCGCGGCGGCCCGGACCCTGCGTCCGCGCCGCCCGCCTCCCCCTTCCAGGCCCCTCCTCGGAGGGGCCTTGTCGTTGGGGCCCGCCGTTTACAGTGTCCCCACGATGAACGCCTTCGATCCCGCTGCCCTGGAATGCCTGGCCGCCCTGGCCGATGCCGGCAGCTTCGAGCGTGCGGCGCAGCGGCTGGCCATCACCCAGTCGGCCGTGTCGCAGCGGCTGCGGGCACTGGAGACCGGCCTGGGCCGGCTGCTGGTGGTGCGGTCACGCCCGCTGCGCCTCACCGAGCCCGGCAAGCTGCTGCTGCGCTACGCCCGCCAGATGCAGGCCATGCGGGCCGACATCGCGCGCGAGCTGGGCGCCCAGGGCCAGCACGATGAGCGCCTGCCGATCGCAGTGAATGCCGACAGCCTGGCCACCTGGGTGCTGCCGGCACTGCAGCCGGTGGTGCAGGCCGGCCTGGCCGAAGGCTTCGGCCTGGAGCTGATCGTCGACGACCAGGACTTCACCCACGAGAGCCTGCGTGAAGGCACGGTGCTGGGCTGCGTCAGCACCGTGGCCGAGGCGCTGCGCGGCTGCACCGCCACGCCGCTGGGCAGCATGCGCTACGTGGCGGTGGCCAGTCCCGACTTCATCGCCCAGGCACTGCCGCAGGGCCTGCACCGCGGCAATTTCGCCAGGCTGCCCTGGCTGGTGTTCAACCGCAAGGACGACAACCACGCGGTGTGGGTGGGCCAGGCCTTCGGCGTGGCCGAGCCGCGCCTGGTGGAACGCCATGTGCCGTCCACCGAGGCCCACACCCGCGCCGCCGAGATGGGCTGGGGCGTGGCCGTGGTGCCCGAACTGATGGCCGCCCCCGGCCTGGCCAGCGGCACGCTGACCGCCCTGCACCCCGAGGTGCATGTGGACGTGCGCCTGCACTGGCACCAGTGGAAACTGCGCTCCACCGCCGACGGTGATGCCGTCGATGCACCGCCCACTGCCGACACCCCGCTGCGCGCCGGCGTGCTCGACCGCATCGGCCGCGCGCTGGCCGACGGTGCCCGCGCCGCGCTGCGCGCCCCGGAACCCTCCAACACCCCCGCCAATCCATGATTCGCTTGATCGTCGGCCTGGGCAACCCGGGCCCCGAATACGAAGACACCCGCCACAACGCCGGCTTCTGGTGGGTGGACGCAGCCGCCCGCCAGCTGGGTGGCCAGCTGGCCTTCGACCGCAACTACAAGGGCCAGGTGGTGCGCATCAACCAGCCCCAGGGGCCGGTGTGGCTGCTGCAGCCGATGACCTACATGAACCTGTCGGGCCAGTCGGTGGCACCGCTGGCGCGCTTCTTCAAGATCGAGCCGGCGCAGATCCTGGTGGTGCATGACGAACTCGACCTGCTGCCCGGCCAGATGAAGCTCAAGCAGGGCGGCGGCGCGGCCGGCCACAACGGGTTGAAGGACATCCTGGCGCAGCTGGGCTCGCCCGACTTCTGGCGCCTGCGCATCGGCATCGGCCACCCGGGCGTGCGCAGCGAGGTGGCCAACTGGGTGCTGCGCAAGCCGCCGCTGGACGACCGCATCGCCATCGACACCTGCGTGGCCGCCTCGCTGGCAACACTGCCGCTGCTGCTGGCCGGCGACCTGGCCGGCGCCATGCACAAGATCCACGCCAAGCCGCCACGCCCCAAGCCGCCACGGCCGGCCGACACACCGACACCGGGCACCGACGCCCCGCAACCGCACGACTGACCCCCAACCAACCCGGAGCCCTGCCATGCCATGCTGCCCTTCCAGACTGCGCCTGTGCCTGGCCACTGCCCTGGGCCTGCTGCTGGCGGCCACAGCACAGGCCCAAGGTGACGGCACGGGCGTCTACCGCTGCGGCAACAGCTACAGCGCTCTGCCCTGCCCCGGCGGCAAGGGGCTGACCGTGGACGACACCCGCACGGCCGACCAGCACCGGCAGGCGCTGGCCGCCCGGCAGCAGCAGGCCCGGATGGCCGAGCAGTTGGCGGCCGAGCGGCGCGCCCGTGAGCAAGCCGCTGTCGGGCAGCAGGCCGTGCGCATCGGCCCGAGCGCCGCTGAACGCGCCGCAGCCGACGCGGCACAGGCCAAGGCGCAGGTGAAGGCGAAAGCCGCCGCCGAACGCAAGCGGTCCGACAGCAAGGCGGGCAGGAAGCCGAAACAGCGCGACCAGCTCGGCGCGGCCTGACCGGCCGGCGGGCCCTCAGGCCCTTAGACCGTTACACGCTGGCGCTGGCGATCAGCAACCGATACTTGGACCAGAGCTGGTCCTTGGTCTCGACCCGGTCGGGGTTGACCGGGATACAGGCCACCGGGCACACCTGCACACACTGCGGCTCATCGAAGTGGCCGACGCATTCGGTGCACTTGTCGGGCGCGATTTCGTAGAACTCCTCGCCCATCGAGATGGCCTGGTTGGGGCACTCGGGCTCGCAGACGTCGCAGTTGATGCACTCGTCGGTGATCATCAGAGCCATGGCGGCTATTCCTCCGTGGGCGGCCGGGCCACACGCTCCTTCAGCCGCGCCAGCACCGACGGTGCCACGAACTTGGAGACATCACCGCCCAGGGTGGCAATCTCGCGCACGAAGGTGCTGCTGACGAACTGGTACTGGTCGCTCGGCGTGAGGAACAGCGTCTCCACCTCGGGCATCAGCTGGCGGTTCATGCCGGCCATCTGGAATTCATAGTCGAAATCGCTGACGGCGCGCAGACCACGCACCACCACGTTGCCGTTGTTGCCGACGACGAAATCGCGCAGCAGGCCCCGAAACGGGATCACCTCCACATTGCCGTAGGGCTTGGCGATCTCGCGCGCGATGTCCATGCGCTCGGCGATGGTGAACATGGTGCGCTTGTGGTGGCCGGCGGCCACCGCCAGGATCAGCTTGTCGAACAGCCGCGACGAGCGCGCCATCAGGTCTTCATGCCCCAGTGTCATCGGGTCGAAGGTGCCGGGGTAGACGGCGGTCATGAACTTGGCCTGGGTCACGGGCGTCTCCTGTGGCGTGGGCGCGCAATCGTGGGGTGTCCGCTGGGCGCGGATCAGGTGTTGCGGCGCAGCAAATGATAGTGCACTGCGCCGGCGCGGCCTTGTCGCGCAAGTGCAAGCTCCGGCGGCGTGTCGGCTGGCGCCAGCGCCGCCGGCGACTCCAGATAGACCAGCCCGCCGGGTGGCACCAGCGGGGCGGCGGCGGCCAACGCCGCCCCCTGCAGGCCAGCGTCGAACGGCGGGTCCAGCAACACCAGATCGAAGCGGGCCGGTGCAGAGCGGGCCATCCAGGCCAGTGCATCGGCACACTCCACCCGCAGCGCCGTGGCCTGCAGACGGGCCTGGCTGGCTTGCAGGCTGCGGGCCAGCAACGGGTCACGCTCCAGCAACTGCACCTCGGCTGCGCCGCGTGAGGCCGCCTCGAAGCCCAGCGCACCGCTGCCCGCAAAGGCGTCCAGCACCCGCCAGCCGGTCAGATCCTGCCCCAGCCAGTTGAACAAGGTCTCCCGCACCCGGTCGGGCGTGGGGCGCAAGCCGGGGCGGTCGGCCACCGGCAGTTTGCTGCGCCTGAGGGTGCCGCCGATCAGTCTGACTTCACGCGGCGGTGCACCGGCGGCCGCAGGCTTCACTGCCGCACCGGGATGCCATGCGCGGCCATCAGGGCCTTGGCCTGGCCAACGGTGAATTCGCCGTAGTGGAAGATGCTGGCGGCCAGCACCGCGTCGGCGCCGCCGATCTGGATGCCTTCGGCCAGATGCTGCAGCGCGCCCACGCCGCCCGAGGCGATCACCGGCACCGGCACCGCGTCACTCACGGCGCGGGTCAGTTCCAGGTCGAAGCCGATCTTGGTGCCATCGCGGTCCATGCTGGTCAGCAGGATCTCGCCGGCGCCGAAGTCGGCCATCTGCTTTGCCCAGGCCACCGCATCCAGGCCCATGTTCTTGCGCCCGCCGTGGCTGTAGACATCCCAGCCCGGCCCGCGGGCAGCCAGGTCGTCGCCGTGGCGGCGCTTGGCGTCGATGGCCACCACGATGCACTGGGCGCCGTACTTGGCCGACGCCTCCTGGATCACCGGCGGGTTGGCGATGGCGGCCGAGTTGAAGCTGACCTTGTCGGCGCCAGCGTTGAGCAGGCGGCGCACGTCGGCCACGGTGCGAACGCCGCCGCCCACGGTCAGCGGGATGAACACCTGCGAGGCCACGGCCTCGATGATGTGCAGGATCAGGTCGCGCCCGTCGCTGGTGGCGGTGATGTCGAGAAAGGTGAGTTCGTCGGCGCCCTGGTCGTTGTAGCGCGCCGCGATTTCCACCGGGTCACCGGCATCGCGCAGTTCGACGAAGTTGACGCCCTTGACGACGCGGCCGCCGGTGACGTCAAGGCAGGGGATGATGCGTTTGGCGAGCATGGTGCCCCATTATCCCGGGGGAACCCTTCCCCAGTTGGCAGTGCGCAGCCAGCGAAGCGATGCGAGTGCCGATGCGCATGGACACAGGGGAGCGCTCGGCTCTTTCCGTCCAACTTCAGGGGGACCCAGATGAAGCACATCCTGTTCGCACGGCCTGCACTGTGCATGGCCGCGACGACCCAGGCACGCACGATCGTCTTCGAGGGCAGGTTCGGACCGGAGGCGACTGGTGCGAGATCCTGGACTTCGTGACGCAAGTGCCGGAATCCCAAACCGACGCTCTGATGCTGGCAGGCCTGGGTGTGATGGGTGGGGCCGCGCGCCGCAAGAGCCTGCGGGCCTGACCCTGCCGCTGCTGGCAGGTTCTCAGCCCGCCAGTTCGTCCGCCCGCTTCTGCGCAGCGGTGAAATCCAGCGCGCCGCTGTAGATGCTGCGGCCGCAGATCACGCCTTCGATGCCCTCGCCTTCCACCGCGCACAGGCGCTCGATGTCGGCGATGTCGGACAGGCCGCCCGAGGCAATCACCGGGATGGTGAGCGCCTGGGCCAGCCTCACCGTGGCTTCGATGTTGATGCCGGTGAGCATGCCGTCGCGGCCGATGTCGGTGTAGATGACGCCGTTGACGCCATAGTCCTGGAACTTGCGCGCCAGGTCGATCACCTCGTGGCCGGTGAGCTTGCTCCAGCCGTCTGTGGCCACCTTGCCGTCCTTGGCGTCCAGGCCCACGATGATGTGGCCGCCGAAGGCGCTGCAGGCGTCCTTCAGGAAGCCCGGGCTCTTGACCGCTGCGGTGCCGATGATGATGTCGCTGATGCCGTCGTCCAGGTAGCGCTCGATGGTGTCCAGGTCCCGGATGCCGCCGCCCAGTTGCACCGGGATCTCATTGCCCACGGCACGCAGGATGGCCTTGATGGCCGGCCCGTTGACCGGCTTGCCGGCAAACGCGCCGTTCAGGTCGACCAGGTGCAGCCGGCGCGCGCCAGCATCCACCCAGCGCCGCGCCATGGCGGCGGGGTCTTCACCGAAGGTGGTGGAGACGTTCATGTCGCCCTTTTCAAGGCGCACGCAGTGGCCGTCCTTCAGGTCGATGGCGGGGATCAGCAGCATGGCTGGATGCAGCGGTGTGGGTTGGGGGGGCGAGCGGCGCTCAGGGCTTCCAGGCGAGGAAGTTGCGGTACAGGGCCAGGCCCTGGTCGGCGCTTTTCTCGGGGTGGAACTGGGTGGCAAAAATGTTATCCCGCGCCACCGCGCAGGTAAAGCGATCGCCGTAGTCGGTCAGCCCGGCGCTGTGGCGCGGGTCGGACGGTGCGGCATGGTAGCTGTGCACGAAGTAGAACCAGCTGCCGTCGGGCACACCCTGCCAGATGGGATGCGTG
>JAGOBT010000033.1 GCA_017999135.1 Burkholderiaceae bacterium | reverse complement strand
GGCTGGCGGGTGCGCCAGGCGCTGCGCCGGCGCGCCGCCGGCCGGCCGGCAGCAGCCCGCGCTACTTCATGAAGCTGGGCAGCCACAGCGCGAGCTGCGGCAGTTCCAGCACCAGGCCCATCGCCACGATCAGCATCACCACGAAGAGCCACACGCCGCGAAAGATCTGCTTGAGCGACACGCCGTCGAGCAGCGCGTTCAGCACGAACAGGTTCATGCCCACCGGCGGCGAGATCAGCCCGATCTGCACCACGAAGACGATCAGCACGCCGAACCACACCGGGTCGAACCCCAACGCGGTGACGATCGGGAAGAACACCGGGATCGTCAGCAGCACCATCGACAGCTCTTCCATGATGGTGCCGAGCAGGATGTAGATCAGCATCATCGCCCCCACCACCAGCACCGGCGACAGGCCCAGGTGGGTGATCCAGTCGCGCAGATCGCCCGGCATGCTGGTGAAGTTGATGAAGTTGCTGAACATCATCGCGGCGATCAGGATGGTGAACAGCATCGCCGTGGTGCGGGCGCTCTCCACCAGCACCTGCAGCAGCACCTTGGGCGGCAGGGCACCCCGGGCCAGCGCGAAGAAGAAGGCGCCCGATGCGCCGATGCCTGCGCCTTCAGTGGCGGTGAACACGCCGCCGTAGATGCCCCCCAGCACCACCACCACCAGCAGCGCCACGCCCCAGATGCCGCGCACCGCGCGCCAGCGCTCGGGCCAGGTGCTGCGCTCACCGGCGGGGCCGGCGTCCGGATCGCGCCAGGTGATCCAGGCCACGCCGGCCATCAGCAGGCCGGCCGTCAGCAGGCCCGGAATGATGCCGGCCGCAAACAGCTTGCCGATGTTGGTCTCGGTGACGATGCCGTAGATCACCAGGATGGTCGACGGCGGAATCATGATGCCCAGCGTGCCGCCGGCGGCGATGACGCCGGTGGACAGGTAGTCGCTGTAGCCCAGCTTTTTCATCGACGGGTAGGCCACCTTGCTCATGGTGGCCGCGGTGGCGATGGACGAGCCGCAGATGGCGCCGAAGCCGGCGCAGGCCAGCACCGTGGCATGCGCCAGGCCGCCGCGCACATGGCCGATGAAGGCATAGGCCGCGCGGAACAGCTCATGCGCGAGCCCGGCCTTGGCCACGAAGTTGCCCATCAGGATGAACAGCGGCACCACGCTGAGCGTGTAGGCGAAGCCGGTGTCGTAGACCACCTGGGCGGCCGAGGCGGCGGTAGGGCCCCAGCCGCGCATCAGTCCCAGCGCAATGAAGCCGACGAAGCCCATGGCGAAGGCCAGCGGCACCCGCAGCAGCGCCAGCAGAAAGACGGCGCCAAAGCCCAGCAGGGCTTCGGTCATGTGGCGCCCCCGGCGGGCAGGTCAGGCGTGTCATCCACGCCGATGTGGTGGTGGCTGGCGGGCTGCAGCATCAGCAGCAGATGTACCACCGCCGTCAGCCCGCACAACACCGCCATCAACTGCACGAACGGCCCCAGCGGCAGCTGCAGCTGGGCGGTGGTGTCGCCGTAGCTGGCCATCTGCGCGGCCTTGTCCCACATCAGCCAGGCCAGCGCGCCCAGCGCCGCAGCGCAGCCCAGGTCGACCACGGCCTGCTGCAGCCGGCGCAGCCAGGGCGGCATCAGGTGGTCGAGCGAATCGAACACCACATGCTCGACATGCAGCGACACCAGCGGCAGCGCCGCGAAGATCACCACCACCATCAGGATCTCGGTGAGTTCCAGCGAGCCGGTGATGGAGTGGTTCAGCAGCTTGCGCCCGAGCACATCCGCCAGGGTCAGCCCCATGATGGCGAACAGTGCCACTGCGGCCAGCAGGCCGCAGAGGCCATCGAACAGCCGCTTCACTTCTGCAGCTTGGCGATTTCAGCGCGGTAGTCGGCAAGCACCTGCTTGGCATTCTTCAGGCCCTTGGCCTCGGCCGCCTTGACCCAGTTGTCTTCGAGGTTGGCGGTCTTGGTCTTGACGGCACTGACGAAGGCTGCATCGGCCTTGCTGAACTGCACACCGGCGGCCTGCATGAAGGCCAGGCCACGGCGGTCGACCTTGTCCCAGCCCCGGCCCAGCATGCGCGCCGCGAACTCGCCCGACATCTCGTCGATGGCCTTCTTCACGTCGGCCGGCAGGCTGTCGTACTTGGCCTGGTTCATCATGAAGACGAAGCTGGTGTTGTACAGGCCACCCGGGAAGGTGGTGGCATGCTTGATCACCTTGTCGATCTTGAAGCTCTCCACCGACTCGGCCGGGAACAGCGTGCCGTCCATCACGCCGGTGGACAGCAGCTCGTAGCTTTCGGGCGCGGGCTTGAGCGTGACGTTCATGCCCAGCGTCTTGGCGATCTCGTTGACCATGCCGCCGCCCACGCGGAACTTCATGCCGGTCAGGTCGTCAGCCTTGACGATGGGCTTCTTGGTGTTGAGCACCATGCCCGGGCCATGGGTGAACACCGCCAGCACCTTCACGCCCTTGTGCTCGTCGGCAAACGCCGGCACCTTGGCATACATGCGCTGGAAGGCCACCGAGGTGACCTCGGCCGAATCGCCCATGAAGGGGAATTCGACCATCTGCGTCATCGTGAACCGGCCCGGCGTGTAGCCGTGCACCGTGAAGCTGATGTCGACCAGGCCGTTGCGCACGGCGTCGAAGGTGCCTGGCGCGGCGGTGACCGCACGCGGCAGCGCATTGCACTTGATCTTGCCGGGGACCTTCTGCGCCAGCATCTCGCACCACTCGATCTGGCCGGTGGTCAGGGTGTGCGCCGGCGGCACCCAGGACGACAGCGTCAGCACGGTCTGCGCGGCGGCGGGCAGTGCCGTCAGTGCGCCCAGGGCGGCGGCGGCGGTGGCCAGCAGGCGAATGGGGGGGAACAAGGCCATGATCAATCTCCGAACGTGGTGGGGACCGGCACCGACCGGCCCGGCAATCGGCGCGCATGCTGCCGCAGATGACACCGCTGCGACATTGCAGAAAACGAGGCCCGCCAATCGAGTGTCGCAGACGCGCGACGGCGTCAGACCGATGTCAGACCGGCACACCCGGTTTCCCCTGGCTGCCACCGGCCGTGCGGCATGTCACGGTCGACGCGCCAGCCAACCCCGCGCCCACGGGGGACCGGGCGCCCAACCCCACGGCTCGGGGGGCCAGGAGGCCCTGGCAGCAGCCTACGATGCCCTGCATCCACCCAGGTTGACCGCCATGACCACCACTGTGCAACTGCCCCGCAAGCCCGTGCAACACCACCCGGTCGGCCTGTCGGCAGACGGCGCCGCGCTGGGCGACGGTGCTGCGCGCGACGCCCTGCGGCAGGCCATGCGCCACCTCAGCGACGCTGATTTGGTCCAAGGCAGCCACCGCGCGCCGGCCCTGTGCCAGGCGCTGACCGAAGCGGCCCGGGCACTGGCGGGCCTGCATGCCTACGGCCCGGCCGAGAGCCACCTGGCCCAGGCCCTGCGCTGGGCCGTGCAGATGGGCGGCCAGGATCTGGCGGCCGACCTGCACTGCGCCTGGGCCGAGGTGGCCACCAACGCGGCCGACCTGGCCGAGGCGCAGGGTGAACAGGCCCGCGGCCGCGCCGCGCGCGACCGCGCCCGCGACCAGGCCTTCGAGGCCGCCCGCCTGGCCGGCCTGGCCACCGACCCGAACTGGGAGATCCGCGTGCTGCTGCGCGCCAGCGACGTGCTCGACCGTTGCGGCGACCATGACGATTCCGTGCTGCTGCAGCAGCGCGCGCTGGTGCTGATGGGCATGGGCCAGGCCGATCTGCCCGCCGACGACCCGCTGCGCAGCAGCCCGACGGTGGATGCCGGCCCGATGACGGCGCCCGGCGCCCTGATGTAGGCCCAGCCGCGCCGGGCCGCCGTGCCCGGCGGTCAGCGGCCTGCCGCACAATGCCGGTGCGTGCGCGGGTGGTCTGCCGCACAGACGCCCGACTCCCAACCATGCAACGCACCATCTTCACCACGCCCGGTGTCAACACCGTGCTGCGTGCCGTGTCCATCGGCTTTCTCAGGCTCACCGGCTGGACACTGGATGGCCAGGCCCCGGCCGGCCACCCCAAGTGCGTGCTGATCGCCGCGCCCCACACCAGCAACTGGGACCTGCCCTACACCCTGATGGTGGCGTTTGCCCTGCGCATGAACATCCACTGGATGGGCAAGCGGCAGATCTTCCGCTGGCCGTTCGGCGGGTTGATGCGCTGGCTGGGCGGCATCGCGGTGGACCGCTCGCAGTCGACCAACCTGGTGGCCGCATCGGCGAAGGCCCTGCGCGACGCCGAGGGCTCGGTGCACCTGGTGATCCCGCCCGAAGGCACCCGCAGCCAGACCCGCCACTGGAAGACCGGCTTCTACTGGATCGCCCACGAGGCCGGCGTGCCCATCGTGCTGGCCTACATGGACTACCCGCGCAAGCTCAGCGGCCTGGGGCCGGTGTTCACGCCCACCGGCGACATCGAAGCCGACATGCTGCAGATCAAGGCCTACTACGCCCAGTACAAGGGCAAGAACTGGCGGCAGTTCTCGACCGACTGACGCGACTGACGGCCAGCGCAGCAGATCCAGCCGCATGCCTGGACGGTGGGGTCCGGGCGGACAGGTCGGGCCAGGCGGCCCGCATGGCCGGCACGCCATCTGCAAGGTGCCTACACTTTGATGCCACCAACCCAGGGCCTGCAAACCCTGGGCCCTGGGCCGGCGCCCCACTGCTTGCACCACCCCTGATCCGCCCGATGGACACCACCTACCTGCTCGACTGGGCCAACCTGCTGCTGCGCTGGGCCCATGTGATCACGGCCATCGCCTGGATCGGCTCGTCGTTCTACTTCGTCTTCCTCGACAGCAGCCTCACCGCCCCCACGGCGCCTGACCTGAAGGCCAAGGGCGTGGACGGCGAGCTGTGGGCGGTGCATGGCGGCGGCTTCTACAACCCGCAGAAGTACATGGTGGCGCCCAGGAGCCTGCCGTCCAACCTGCACTGGTTCTACTGGGAGGCCTACAGCACCTGGCTGACCGGCTTTGCGCTGTTCACCGTGCTGTACCTGTTCAACGCGGGCAGCTTCCTGGTCGACAAGACGGTGTTTGCCTGGGCGCCGGGCACGGCCGTCGCCGCGGCGCTGGGCTTCCTGGTGGCGTTCTGGGGGGTGTACGACGCCATCTGCCGCGCCTTCGGCCAGAAGAAGAACGGCGACCTGATCGTGGGCCTGGGGGTGCTGGTGGCCATCGTGCTGGCATCCTGGGCGGCCTGCCAGCTGTTTGCAGGCCGCGCCGCCTTCCTGCTGGTGGGCGCGATGATCGCCACGGCGATGAGCGCCAACGTGTTCTTCTGGATCATTCCCGGCCAGCGCACGGTCATCGCCCAGATGAAGGCCGGCCAGCCGGTCGACCCGGTGCACGGCCAGCGTGCCAAGCAGCGCAGCGTGCACAACACCTACTTCACGCTGCCGGTGCTGGTGGCGATGCTGAGCAACCACTACGGCTGGCTCTACCAGGGCCCGCACAACTGGGCGGTGCTGGTGCTGCTGATGCTGGCCGGCGCGCTGATCCGCCACAGCTTCGTCGCCCGCCACAAGGCCCATGTCCTGGGCCGGCGCGCCCCCTGGGAGCACGCCATCGTCGGCACCGTGATGCTGGTGGGCCTGGCCATCTGGCTGGCACCGGCGCCGCCATCGGCTGCTGCCCAAGCTGCCGCCAGCCAGCCGGCCAGCTTCTCCCAGGTGCAGGCGGTGGTGGACCAGCGCTGCGTGCTGTGCCACAACGCCCAGGTGCAGCAGAAGAACGTGGCACTGCACACCCCAGCGCTGCTGCAGCAGCATGCGCAGGCGGTGTACCAGCAGGCGTCGGTGCTGAAGCTGATGCCGATGAACAACGCCACCCAGATCACCGATGCGGAGCGCCTGGTGATCAAGCGCTGGTACGAGGCAGGGGCGCCTGGGCCCTGAGCTGGTGGAAGGGGTTGCCAGGTCCGCGCCCGAGGCAGCCAACAGGTTTCGCCGGGTGTTCAGCCTGCGCCGGCCCGTGGACACTGCCCACGCCACCACCACGCAGCCAAGCCGATGACCACCACCCCTGCCCCTGACCGCATCACTGTCCGCGAGGCCGTGCACCGGCTGATGCGCCAATGCGGCATGACCACGGTGTTCGGCAACCCCGGCTCGACCGAACTGCCGCTGTTCCTCGACTTTCCGCCCGACTTCACCTATGTGCTGGGCCTGCAGGAAGCGGTGGTGGTCGGCATGGCCGACGGGCATGCCCAGGCCACGCGCAGCGCGGCCTTCGTCAACCTGCATTCGGCCGCCGGCGTCGGCCATGCGATGGGCAACATCTTCACGGCCTTCAAGAACCGCACGCCGCTGGTCATCACCGCCGGCCAGCAGGCGCGGCCAATCCTGCCGTTCGACCCCTTCCTGCACTCGGCCCAGGCCACCGAGCTGCCCAAGCCCTATGTCAAGTGGAGCATCGAGCCCGCCCGCGCCGAAGACGTGCCGCTGGCCATCGCCCGCGCCTGGCATGTGGCCATGTCGCCGCCCTGCGGCCCGGTGCTGGTGTCGATCCCGGCCGACGACTGGGGCGTGCTGACCGACCCGGTGCCGGCGCGCCAGGTCAGCCAGCGCATCCGGCCCGACCCCGCGCTGCTGGCCCAGGTGGGCGACTGGCTGGACACCAGCGCGCGACCGGCCTTCGTCATCGGCGCCGCGGTCGACCGCGACGGCGCCTGGGACGCCGCCGTGGCCCTGGCCGAGCGCCACCAGGCCCGGGTGTTCGCCGCGCCGATGTCGGGCCGCTGCGGCTTCCCCGAAGACCACCCGCTGTTCGCCGGCCACCTGCCGGCCCTGCGCGAGCGCATCGCCGCGCTGCTGGCCGGGCACGACGCCATCCTCGCCATCGGCGCGCCGGCCTTCACCTACCACGTCGATGGCACCGGCCCGCACCTGCCGCCCGGCGCCACGCTGGCCCAGCTGATCGACGACCCCACCACCGCCGCCTGGACGCCGCAGGGCACATCGGTGGTCTGCAGCATCGGCCTGGGCCTGGCCGACCTGCTGGCCCGCCCGGCACCGGCCCGGCGTGCGCCACCAGCGGCGCGCCCGCCACGCGCACGGCTGCCCACGCCCGCCCCGGGCGCGCCCCTGCCGGTGCCCTGGGTGCTGCAGACCCTGGCCGACCTGCGCACGCCCGACAGCATCGTGGTGGAAGAAGCCCCCAGCGCCCGCGCGCCGATGCAGTCGCATCTGCCCATGCTGCAAAGCGGCACCTTCTACACCATGTGCAGCGGCGGCCTGGGCTGGAGCCTGCCGGCCGCGGTGGGCGTGGCACTCGCCAAACCCGGCGCCCGGGTGATCGCGCTGATCGGCGACGGCTCGGCCATGTATGCCATCCAGGCACTGTGGAGTGCGGCGCAGGGGCGGCTGCCCATCACCGTGCTGATCCTGAACAACCGGCGCTATGCCGCGCTGCAGGACTTTGCGCCCGTGTTCGGCTACCCGCCCGGCGCCCACGTGGCCGGCACCGCCCTGCCCGATCTCGACTTCGTGGCCCTGTCGGCCGGCCATGGCGTGCCCGGCGTGCGGGTGGCGCAGGCCGACGACCTGGCCGGCGTGCTGGCCGCAGCCCTGCGGTCGGCCGGCCCGATGCTGGTGGAAATCGTGGTCGCCTGACCTGCCCCAGCGGCGCCCGGTCAGTTGGCCCTGCGCAAACCGCCCGCGCAGGCCCTGCGTTACAGTGGATTTTCCCGGGTGCCGGCCCGCCCTGCCACCATGCCCGCACCATGCCACCGATGACCCGCCCGATGCCCTGTGCCCCCCTTGCCGGCCGCCTGCTGCGCGCCTTGCTGGCCGCTGCCTGCCTGGCCACGTCCGCCGTGCCGGCCGCGGCCCAGGCCAGCGCGCAGGACAGCACCGTGGTCGACGCCCGCGAGGCCGCCCGCAAGCGCGACCGCACCCGCCTGGCAGCCGCCCGCGCTGCCATGGAGGCCGGCAACCACCCCCTGCTGCCCTGGGTGGCCTACTGGGACCTGAACAGCCGCCTGGGCGAGGCCACCGTGGACGAGGTGGAGGCCTTCTACGCCCGCTGGCCCGGCAGCTATGTGGAAGACCGGCTGCGCAACGACTGGCTGCGTGAACTGGGCAAGCGGCGTGACTGGGCCAACCTGGCGCGCGACTACCCCCGCTTCCGCATGAACGACGACCGCGAGGTCACCTGCTGGTGGCTGTTCACCGAGCACCTGGCCGGGCGCGACGTGGCCGACCAGGCACGCGGGCTGTGGTTCGCCCAGCGCGAGCTGGACGACGGCTGCAACCTGCTGGCCACCGCGCTGCTGGACGCCAAGCGCATCAAGCCCGACGACGTGTGGCGCAAGGCCCGCCTCAGCCTGGAGCAGCAGCGCCCCGGCGCTGCCAAGGCCGCCGTTGGCCTGCTGGGCAATGCCCAGGCGCGCGACGCAGCCGAGGCGGTGGACAGCCCCACCCGCCACCTGGCCCGCCCGGCCAGTGGCAGCCGCGCCGCACAAGAGCTGCGCTTGCTGGCCCTGATGCGCCTGGCGCAGACCGACGCCGACGCAGCCGCCACCCGGCTCGACACCCGCGGGCTGCGCCTGGACGGCGAACACGCCGCCTGGGCCTGGGCCTACCTGGCGCGGCAGACTGCCTTCCGCCTGTCCACCGACGCCGCCACGCAGATGCTGCGTGCGCTCAGCCTGCTGCCCGGCGACGCCAACCCGGGCTGGAGCGACGACACGCTGGCCTGGGGCGTGCGGGCGCTGTTGCGCGGCGCCCCGCCGGCCGAGCGCTGGCCCGCGGTGCTGCAGCTGATCGGCTGGATGAGCCCGGCCGAGCTGCGCGATCCGGCCTGGTCGTACTGGCGGGCCCGGGCCACCCAGGCCACGGCCAAGGCCGGCCCGGCCGGCGACGCCCAGCGTGCCGACGCCCAGCGCCAGCTGGACGCCATGGCCGGGCCCACCAACTTCTACGCCAAGCTGGCCACCGAAGACCTGGGCCGTGCCCCCGCCCTGCCGCCCACGCCGGCCCCGCTGACCGAGACCGAGCTGGCCGGCGCCAGCAACCACCCCGGCCTGCAGCGCGCCCTGCTGCTGGTCAACCTGGGCCTGCGCGACGAAGCCCGGCGCGAATGGAACTTCAGCCTGCGCGGCATGGACGACCGCGCCCTGATGGCCGCCGCCCGCCTGGCCTGTGAGCAGCAGGACTGGCAGTTGTGCATCAACACCGCCGAGCGCACCCGCAGCGAGGTCGACGTGCGCCTGCGCTACCCGATGCCATTCGCCGACGAGATCACAAGCGCCGCCCGCGCCCAGGGGCTGGAGCCCGCGCTGGTGTTCGGCCTGATCCGGCAGGAAACCCGCTTCATGCCGCAGCTGAAGTCCAGCGTCGGTGCCAGCGGGCTGATGCAGGTGATGCCGGCCACGGCCCGCTACGTGGCCCGCAAGATCAACCTGCCCTGGGACAACCCGGCGCTGATCAGCGACCCCACCACCAACCTGAAGCTGGGCACCGCCTACCTGCGCATGGTGCTCGACGACCTGAACGGCTCACAGGCCATGGCCGCGGCTGCCTACAACGCCGGCCCGGGCCGGCCGCGCCGCTGGCGCGAGGGGCCGACGCTGGAGACGGCCATCTGGGCCGAGAACATCCCGTTCAACGAGACGCGTGACTATGTGAAGAAGGTGCTGTCCAACGCCGCCGTCTATGCCGCCCTGCTCGACCCGCGCCAGGCGCCTGCCTTGCGCCCGCGGCTGGGCCCCGGCATCGGCCCGCGCGATGGCACCACGCCCCCACCCAACACCGAATTGCCCTGACCTCACCGACCCGAGCCCCACCCACCATGCAAAAGATCGTCATCACCGGCGGCACCGGCTTCGTGGGCCGCAGCATCTGTGAACACCTGGCCGCGCAGGACGCCGCCTGCCGCCTGGTGGTGCCCACCCGCCGCCTGGCCAACGGCAAGCAGGTGCAGGTGCTGCCCACCGTCGACCTGGTGCAGGCCGACGTGCACGACCCGCAGGCGATGGCCCAACTGCTGCAGGGTGCCGACGCGCTGGTGCACCTGGTGGCCATCCTGCATGGCGACGACGACGCCTTCGACCGCGTGCATGTGCAGCTGCCGCGCAGCCTGGCCGCTGCCTGTGCCCAGGCCGGCGTGCGGCGGGTGGTGCATGTCAGCGCACTGGGCGTGGGGCTGCAGGCGCCATCGTCGTACCTGCGCAGCAAGGCCGCCGGGGAAGGCGTGTGGCAGCAGGCGCTGGCGGCCGGCGGTGATCTCACCATCCTGCGCCCATCGGTCATCTTCGGCGCCGACGACCGCTTCACCAACCTGTTCGCCCGCCTGTCGCGGCTGTTCCCGGTGCTGCCGCTGGCCGGCGCCGGTGCGCGCTTCCAGCCGGTGTGGGTGGGCGACGTGGCGCAGGCGGTGGTGCAGAGCCTGCTGCAGCGCCCCGGCCCGGGGCCGATCGTCGAGTGCGCCGGCCCGCAGGTGCTGACGCTGCAGGAGATCGTGCAGCAGGTCGGCGCCATGGCCGGCTGCCGCCGCCCGGTGGTGGGGCTGCCAGAGAGCGCCGGCCTGCTGCAGGCCGCCGCCATGGGCCTGCTGCCCGGCGAGCCGATGATGTCGCGCGACAACGTGCTGAGCATGCGCGTGCCCAACGTGGCCAGCGGCAAGCTGCCCGGCCTGCGCGATCTGGGCATCACGCCGCAGGGCCTGGCGCTGCTGGCGCCGCACTTCCAGCCGGCCGATCCGCGGGCGCGCTGAGCGGCCCGCCATCTGCCCGCCTGCGACAGCATGGCCGTCCCGACCTACGACCGCTTCATCGAGCCGCTGCTGCGGTTCCTGGCAGCGCGCCCGGACGGTGCGCCTGCCCGGGAAGCGCACGACCACGCCGCCGTGGCCCTGGGCTTGACGGACGACGACCGCCAGCAACTGCTGCCCAGCGGCGCCCAGCCGATGTTCAAGAACCGTGCGGGCTGGGCGCATGACCGGCTCGAGCGCGCCGGGCTGTCGCGCAGCCCGCGCCGCGGCCTGTGGCAAGCCACGGCGGAAGGCCGGGCACCGGCGGCCAGCACGCCGGTGCCGTTTCCGGCCGAACTGGTCGACAAGCTGGCCATGGGCTTCAGTGATGTGAAGTTGAAGGCCGCCACCAGCCCGGTCAAGGTCGGGCCAACGCCGCCTGCCGCTGCCATGCCAATGCCTTCGGCAGCCACAGCCAGCCCGGACGACCGGCTCGGTCAGGCACTGCTTGAACTGCGCCAGGCCGCCGAATCTGAACTGCTGGACCTGCTGGCGGCCGTGTCGCCGACCTACTTCGAGACCGTCGTGCTCGACCTGCTGCACCGCATGGGCTACGGCATCAACCGCAACGACCTGCAGCGCGTGGGCGGCAGCGGCGACGGCGGCATCGACGGCGTCATCTCGCTGGACCGTCTGGGCCTGGAGAAGGTGTACGTGCAGGCCAAGCGCTGGCAGGAGAACATCGGCCGGCCCCACTTGCAGGCCTTCTACGGCGCACTGGCGGGCCAGAAGGCGCGCAAGGGCGTCTTCATCACCACGTCGGCGTACACCGCGCAGGCATTGGATTTCGCCCGGTCGGTCGATGGCATCGTGCTGATCGACGGCGCCCGGCTGGCGGGCTTGATGATCGACCACGAGGTGGGCGTCACCGCCCGCACGATCAAGGTGCCCAAGATCGACGGTGACTACTTCGATGAAGAAGGTGGCTGACGGCGCGCAGCGCCCGTGGGCGGCACGCTGATGCAGGCCTGGATCGTCGGCGGTGCGGTGCGCGACCGGCTGCTGGGCCGGCCGGTGAACGACCGCGACTGGGTGGTGGTGGGCAGCACGCCCGAGGCCATGGCCGCAGCCGGCTTCACGCCGGTGGGGCGTGACTTCCCGGTCTTCCTGCACCCGCAGACGCATGAGGAATACGCGCTGGCCCGCACCGAGCGCAAGAGCGGCCGCGGCTACCTGGGCTTCACCGTGCAAGCATCGCCCGACGTGACGCTGGAAGACGACCTGACCCGGCGCGACCTCACCATCAACGCCATCGCCGAAGACCCGGCCACCGGCGCCCTGGTCGACCCCCACGGCGGCCAGCGGGATCTGCAGCAGCGCGTGCTGCGCCACGTGGGCCCGGCCTTCGTCGACGACCCGGTGCGCCTGCTGCGCCTGGCCCGGCTGGCAGCCCGGTTTGCCGATTTCAGCGTGGCGCCCGAGACCGAGGCCCTGCTGGCGCAGATGGTGGCCAGCGGCGAGGTCGACCACCTGGTGCCTGAGCGGGTGTGGCAGGAACTGTCACGCGGGCTGATGGAAGACCGGCCCGACCGCATGTTCGACGTGCTGCGCCACTGCGGCGCGCTGCGGGTGCTGCTGCCCGAGGTGGACCGGCTGTGGGGCGTGCCGCAGCCGCCCGAGCACCACCCCGAGGTGGACACCGGCGTGCACCTGATGCTGGTGCTGGCCCAGGCGGTGCGGCTGCAGGCGCCGCTGCCGGTGCGCTATGCCTGCCTGGTGCACGACCTGGGCAAGGGCACCACGCCGCCCGACGCGTGGCCGCGCCACATCGGCCATGAGCAGCGCAGCGCGGTGCTGGCGCGCCAGGTGGGCCAGCGCTGGAAGGTGCCGAACGACTGCGCCGCGCTGGCCGACGTGGTGGCGCGCGAGCACGGCAACATTCATCGCAGCGCCGGCTTCGGTGCCGACGCGGTGCTGCGCCTGCTGGAGCGCTGTGATGCCCTGCGCCGCCCTCAGCGCTTTGCCGAAGCCCTGCTGGCCTGCGAATGCGACGCCCGCGGCCGCACCGGGTTCGAAGACCGGCCTTACCCGCAGCGCGACCGGCTGGCCAGCGCGCTGGCCGCCGCGCTGGCCGCGCCGGTGCAGGCGGTGGCCGAGGCAGCCGCGGCAGCCGGCTTGAAGGGGCCGGCCATCGGTGATCAAGTGCGTGCGGCGCGCTCCGCTGCCATCGCGCCTGCGATCGCCGAACCGTCTGACGGCGGTTGAAGCTTCAAGACCAGTGGATGGCCCAGGTGGTCAAGAGGCTCAGCAGCAGGGCTGACGCCAGCGGCACCTGCACCTCGCGCCCAAAGATGCGCAGCCGGATGTCTCCCGGCAGCCGGCCCAGGCCAATCTTGCGCATCCAGCCGGGCAGGCCGCTGGCCAGCAGCAGCATGACGAAGAAGATCAGCAGCCACCTCACAGCCGGTGCATCCGGTCGCCCTGCAGGAATCCCAGTGGCAGGAAGCCGTCGCCCAGGCCGCGACCCAGCGCGATCACCTTGAACAGTTCGCCCATCTCATGCTCGGTGACCAGCTTCTGCGCCGCAGCGCGCTGCGCCAGCGTGCTGCCTTCGAGCAGGCCCATCAGGCCGCAGTTGATCAGGAAGTGCCCCTGCGAGGTGTAGCCCAGCACGTCCAGCCCGGCGTCCTGCGCCGCCAGCGCGATGCCGGTGAAGTTGATGTGCGCGGTGATGTCCTTGGCGCCCACATCGGCCAGCGGGTTGCCGTCGGCGCGGTGGGCCTGGTG
>JAGOBT010000032.1:8370-13533 GCA_017999135.1 Burkholderiaceae bacterium | reverse complement strand
ACGTCGGCCACCGCGGTGCTGCGCGGCCGGGCCAGCAGCGCCTGGCGCACCCGCAGGCTGGGCTGCGGCAGGTGGCGTGCGCCACTGGTCGTCATGATCAGCGTGAGGCTCTTCACCCGCTGCGGGTGCCGCACCGCCATCTGCTGGGCGATCATGCCGCCCATCGACGCACCGCACACATGCGCGGCCGGGATGCCCAGCGCGTCGAGCACGCCCACCGCGTCGTCGGCCATGTCGCGCAGGGTGTAGGGCGAGGGCACCGGCATGCGCAGCGTGTAGCGCAGCATCGCGCCCACCATGCGCGGCATGCCCAGGTGGTCATGCCCCTGGCTGAGGCCGATGTCGCGGTTGTCGAAGCGGATGACGCGGAAGCCGCGCGCCACCAGCTCGGCCACCAGTTCCTCGGGCCAGGCCACCAGCTGCATGCCCAGGCCCATGACCAGCAGCACCGGCTCGCCGCCGGCGGGGCCCTGCACATCCACCTCGATCTGCAGGCCGTTCGCTTGGAGTTTCATGCCTTGATGGTACGGGGCCGCTTTCCTGCGGCCTTGGCCGGGGCCTTGCGGGCGGCCGGTGCCGGCTTGGCGGCCGGCTTGGCCGCCTGCTTCACCGCCCCGCTGACGGCGCCCTGCACCGCCCGCTTGACCACGCTGCCCACCATGCCACCCACCAGGCTGCCGACCTTGCCGCCCATGCTGCTGAGGCTGCCCTGCACGCGCTTGCCCGCCTGGGCCGCCACCGCGCGGCCGGTGTCGGCCAGGGTGGGCGGGGCGTTCAGTTCGTCGTCGAGCACACACAGGTCGTCGAAGGCCACGCGCAGCGCGTCGGCCAGGGTGCGCACGTCGGGCATGGCCGCGCCATCGGCCATCAGGCCGAAGTCCATCTGCTGGTCGTAGCTCTGCACAGTGATGTTCAGCGCCATGCCGTGCACCACGATGCTGGTCGGAAAGTTGGCCGTCATGCGCGCGCCGGCCATGTACAGCGGCACCGGCGGCCCGGGCACGTTGCTGATCACCAGGTTGGCCACCTGCGGAATGCGGTCGGCCACCTTGGTCTTGCCATACAGCGCGGTCAGCGCCTCCATCAGCCAGGGTACGCCGATCGACGGAAAGTCGGTCGGCAGCACGCTCTTGAGGCCGCCCACCGTGGCCTTCATCGCGCCGGTGGCCTGCTTGATGTGGGCCAGGCGCTTGCGCAGGTCGGCCACCTGGGTGCCCAGGCTGACCAGGCTCATCGAGGCCTGGTTGTCGGCACTGGTGTCACCCTTGGCTCGCAGCGAGATCGGCACCGCCGCGACCAGGCTCTTGCGCGGCACGCCGCCGTGCTGGCCCAGCCAGCGCCGCAGCGCGGTGCTGCACAGCAGCAGCACGATGTCGTTGAGCGTGGCCTCATGCGTGCGGGCGCTGGCCTTCAGCCGGTCCAGCGGCAGGCTGATGGCGGCAAACGCCCGGCCGGCGCCCACGCTCTGGTTCAGCACAGTGCGCGGTGCCAGCGTCAGGTTGGACGGCGTGGCCTGGTCGCCGGCCAGCAGCTGGGTGCGCTGCAGCGCCGCACCGGCCGCACCGGCCAGCGCCTTGGCGGTGCCGGGCAGCTGCTTGACGATCTGCGCCACCTGGCTGGCCTCGTTGGCAATCGCCCCGCGCAGTATCTCCTGCCAGCCGAGCTGGAACACCTTGCTGCGGCTGCTGGGGCGGATGGCCAGATCGCGCCCGGAGGCCTGCAGATCGAGGATGACCTGGGCCAGCGCCACCGCCGCCTGGCCATCGACCGCGGCGTGGTGGAACTGGGTGTACAGCCCCACGCGGCGGCTGCCGTCAGGCGCATTGGCCAGGCCTTCGAGCACATGCATCTTCCACAGCGGCCGCTTGCGGTCCAGCAGCACCGGGTGCAGCTGCGACACGGCTGCTTCCAGCGCCGCCAGGCCGTCGCCCAGCTTGGCCGAGGGCGGCAGCTTGATCTCGACGATGTGCTCGCGCAAGTCGGGTTCGGCGTCCACCCAGGCCGGGTTGGCCAGGTTCAGCGGCATCCACCACAGGCGGCGGCGCAGCACCGGCGCGGCGGGCAGCCGGCTGGCGATGTGGGCGCGCAGCCGGGTGACGAACTTGCCGGTCTGGCCGGGCGGGATCTCGAAGACATGCAGGGCGCCGACGTGCATCGGCATCTCGGGCGTCTCGAGGTGGAGGAAGGTGGCGTCCAGGCCGGAGAGCTGTTTCATGGTGCAGGCCATGCTAGCCCCGCCAGCGGATGGCGACGCTTCGGGGTTTCACCCGGCGGTGGCCACGCCGGTCATGCCGCCAGGCCGGTCACTGGCGCGGCACGCCGCTCACGCAGCGCCAGCCATTCATTGAACAGCAGCGCCCCGATCACCAGCGCGCCGCCCGTCAGTGCGTTCGGGCCGGGCGCCTCGCCGGCGCCCAGCCAGGCCAGCAGCACGCCGAAGATCACCTCCAGCAAGGCCAGCAGCGAGATCTCGGGCGCCGGCAGCACGCGGGTCAGCACCACGGCCAGCAGGCAGGGGATGGCCAGCTGGAACACGCCCAGCCCGGCCAGCAGGCCCAGGTCGCGCGGCGTGGCCGAGAACGGCAGCGCCATCGGCAGCGTGATGGCGGCCGACAGCAGCGCGCCGATCAGCACGGCAGGCAGCATGTCGGGCGCCTGCACCGATGGGTCGGCCGCATGGCGCTGGTGGTGGCGTTGATGGAGGTGCTGCAGCAGCACCCAGTTGGTGGCACCGGCGATCGGCACGCCCAGTGCCACCAGGGCGCCGGTCATCGACGCGCCCGGCGCCAGGGCCTGCTGGCCGAACATCCAGGCAATGCCCAGCCCGGCCACGCCGATGGCCACCCAGGTGCGCGTCGGCAGCGTGTGGCGCAGAAAGACCCGCGCAAACAGCGCCGTCAGCAGCGGCGCGATCGCCAGCGTGACCAGCACGGTGGCCACGGTGGTCATGGTGATGGCCAGCATGAAGTTGGTGTACATCACCATCCAGCACAGGCCCGACACCCACAACGCCGCCCCACCCTGGCGGATGTCGGCCCACAACCGCGGCCCGCGCATCCACAGCAACGCCGCCACCAGCGCCAGCGCGTTGAAGGCGCTGCGCCAGAACGTCACCTCGAAGCTGCGCGCGGCTTCCAGGTGCCGCGTGACCACCCCCGCCGTGCTCCACATCAGGGTGACGAGGAGCATCAGCGAGACGGCCCTGCCGTGGGTCATGCTGCTTCGCGCGACGCTTTCCGACGCTCGTGTTCGCTGAGGTGGCGCTTGCGCACCCGCACCGACTTGGGCGTGATCTCGACCAGCTCGTCGTCCTCGATGAACTCGACGCCGTACTCCAGCGTCAGCTCGATCGGCGGGGTGATCTTGATCGCGTCTTCCTTGCCGCTGACACGGAAGTTGGTCAGCTGCTTGGTGCGGGTGGCGTTGACCACCAGATCGTTCTCGCGGTTGTGGATGCCGACGATCATGCCCTCATAGACCGGGTCATTGGCCTTGACGAACATGCGGCCGCGGTCGTCGAGCTTGCCCAGCGCGTAGGTGAAGATCTCGCCCGCGTCCATGCTGATCAGCACGCCGTTCTTGCGGCCGGCGATCTCGCCCTTGTGCGGCTCGTAGCCGTCGAAGATGTTGCTGATCAGGCCCGAGCCGCGGGTCAGGTTCAGGAACTCGTTGGTGAAGCCGATCAGGCCCCGCGCCGGGATGCGGTACTCCAGGCGCACGCGGCCGCGGCCATCGGGCTCCATGTTCACCAGCTCGCCCTTGCGCTCGCCCAGCGCCTTCATCACGCCACCCTGGTGGATCTCTTCGACGTCGGCCGTCACCAGCTCGATCGGCTCGCACTTCTCGCCGTCGATGGTGCGGAACACCACGCGCGGCTTGCTCACCGCCAGCTCATAGCCTTCACGGCGCATGTTCTCCAGCAGGATGGTCAGGTGCAGTTCACCCCGGCCCATCACCTCGAAGATGCCGTCCTCGTCGGTCTCGGACACACGCAGCGCCACGTTGCTCTGCAGTTCCTTCTGCAGCCGGTCCCAGATCTGGCGGCTGGTGACGTACTTGCCTTCGCGGCCGGCCAGCGGGCTGGTGTTGACGCAGAAGTTCATCGTCAGCGTCGGCTCGTCGACCTTCAGCATCGGCAGCGGCGCCGGGTTGGCCGGGTCGGTGACGGTGACGCCGATGCCGATGTCCTCGATGCCGTTGATCAGCACGATCTCGCCCGGGCCGGCTTCGGTCACCTGCACGCGGTCCAGGCCCTGGAAGGTCAGCACCTGGTTGATGCGGCCGGTGATGGCCTTGCCGTCCGGGCCTTCCATCACGGCCACGTTCATGCCCGGCTTGATGGTGCCCTGGCTGATGCGGCCCACGCCGATGCGGCCGACGAAGGTGGAGTAGTCCAGCGCCGAGATCTGCAGCTGCAGCGGCGCGGCCGGGTCGCCCGTCTGCGCCGGCACATGCTTCAAGATGGTGTCGAACAGGGCCGACATGTCGGGGCCCCACTGCTCGCCGGCCGCGCCTTCGGTCAGGCTGGACCAGCCGTTGATGCCCGAGGCATAGACCACCGGGAAGTCCAGCTGTTCGTCATTGGCACCCAGCTTGTCGAACAGGTCGAAGGCGGCATTGATCACCGCGTCGGGTTTGGCGCCGGGCTTGTCGACCTTGTTCACCACCACGATCGGCTTCAGGCCCAGGGCCAGCGCCTTCTTGGTGACGAAGCGGGTCTGCGGCATCGGGCCCTCTTGCGCGTCGATCAGCAGCAGCACGCCGTCGACCATCGACAGCGCCCGCTCCACCTCGCCACCGAAGTCGGCGTGGCCCGGGGTGTCGACGATGTTGATGTGCGTGCCCTGCCAGCTGACGGCGCAGTTCTTGGCCAGGATGGTGATGCCGCGCTCGCGCTCGATGGCGTTGCTGTCCATCACGGTGTCGACCACTTTCTCGTGTTCGGCGAAGGTGCCGCTCTGGCGCAGCAGCTGGTCGACCATCGTGGTCTTGCCGTGGTCGACGTGCGCAATGATGGCGATGTTGCGGATTTGCAGGGTCATGGTGGTTCTCGTGAAGATTCAGGCGGCTGCTTGCAGCGGCTCGGGTGCAGGGTGTGGCTGGGGGCTCAACAGCGACTGCACCTCGGCGGGGCTGAGCAGGCGGTCGGGGATCAGTTCCCCG
>JAGOBT010000032.1:2595-8270 GCA_017999135.1 Burkholderiaceae bacterium | reverse complement strand
TCCAGCGTGCCGGTGTGGCCGGCCTTCTCGGCGCGCAGCAGCCACTTGGCCTTCTGCAGCGCGTCGTTGCTCGACCAGCCCAGCGGCTTGTCGAGCAGCAACACGCCGTGCAGGGCACGGCGTGTGATGCGAGGGCGTGCGCCTTGGGCCACGGGCGTCAGTCTTCCTTGGCGCGGGTGCTGTTGGCTTCGCGGATCAGCGCGCTCAGCTCGGCCGCATGCTCCGTCGTGCGGTCGAACGTGAAGTGCAGCGTCGGCACGGTGTGGATCTGCAGCCGCTTGAACAGCCCGTTGCGCAGGAAGCCGGCAGCCTCGTTCAGCCCGGCTTCGCACTCTGCCGCGTCGCCCACCAGCACCGAGAAGTACACCTTGGCGTGCGCATAGTCGGGCGTGACCACCACGCTGTTGATGGTGACCATGCCGACGCGCGGGTCCTTCAGGTCGCGGATCAGCTCGGCCAGGTCCCGCTGGATCTGGTCGCTCACCCGCAGGCTGCGGTTGGGAATGGCACGTTTGTGGCGCATGGTGTTCTCGTTGGGGTGTCCATCAGCACAAACCCCGCCGACTTTGCAGTGGGCGGGGTTTGCAGTCAGGAGCAAATCCGCCTTACAGCGTTCGTGCGACTTCCTTGACCTCGAAGAACTCCAGCTGGTCGCCCTCGGCGATGTCGTTGTAGTTCTTCAGCTTGATGCCGCACTCGAAGCCTTCGTTCACCTCGCGCACATCGTCCTTCATGCGCTTGAGCGAATCGAGGTCGCCGGTGTAGATCACCACGTTCTGGCGCAGCAGGCGGAACTTGGCGTTGCGCCGCACCACACCCGATGTGACCATGCAACCAGCCACCGTGCCGATCTTGCTGGCCACGAACACCGTGCGGATCTCGGCCGAGCCGATGACCTCTTCACGCTGCTCGGGTGCCAGCATGCCGGTCATGGCCGCCTTCACATCGTCGACCGCGTCGTAGATGATGTTGTAGTAGCGCAGATCGATGCCGTTGCCTTCGGCCAGCTTGCGGGCATTGGAATCGGCCCGCACGTTGAAGCCGATGATCACCGCCTTGCTGGCGATGGCCAGGTTGATGTCGCTTTCGCTGATGCCACCCACGGCCGCATGCACGATCTGCACCTTGACCTCGGGCGTGCTGAGCTTGAGCAGCGACTGCGCCAGCGCTTCCTGCGAGCCCTGCACGTCGGCCTTGATGATCAGCGCCAGCGTCTGCGCCGCGCCTTCGCCCACGTTCTCGAAGATGTTCTCGAGCTTGGCGGCCTGGCGGCGGTTCAGCGTCACTTCACGGTACTTGCCCTGGCGGAAAGTGGCGATTTCACGGGCACGGCGCTCGTCGGTCAGCACCATGAACTCGTCGCCGGCCTGCGGCACCTCGGTCAGGCCCTGGATCTCCACCGGGATCGACGGGCCGGCCTCCTGGCAGGCCTTGCCGTCTTCGTCCAGCATGGCGCGCACCCGGCCGAAGCTGCTGCCAGCCAGCACCACGTCGCCACGCTTGAGCGTGCCGCTCTGCACCAGCACCGTGGCCACCGGGCCGCGGCCCTTGTCGAGCTTGGCTTCGATCACCAGGCCCTTGGCCAGCGCTTCCTTGGGCGCCTTCAGTTCCAGGATCTCGGCCTGCAGCAGCACCTGCTCCAGCAGGTTGTCGATGCCCTCGCCGGTCTTGGCCGACACCGGCACGAACGGCGTGTCGCCGCCGAAGTCTTCCGGCACCACCGATTCGGCCACCAGCTCGCCCTTCAGGCGTTCCAGGTTGGCGCCCGGCTTGTCGATCTTGTTCATCGCCACCACCATCGGCACGTTGGCGGCCTTGGCGTGGGAGATGGCTTCCTTGGTCTGCGGCATCACGCCGTCGTCGGCCGCCACCACCAGGATGACCAGGTCGGTGGCGGTGGCGCCACGGGCACGCATCGCCGTGAAGGCGGCGTGGCCCGGGGTGTCGAGGAAGGTGATCATGCCGCGCGGGGTTTCCACGTGGTACGCACCGATGTGCTGGGTGATGCCGCCGGCCTCGCCCGCGGCCACGCGGGTGGTGCGGATGTAGTCCAGCAGCGAGGTCTTGCCGTGGTCGACGTGGCCCATGATGGTGACCACCGGCGCACGCGGCAGGTCCTCGCCCTCGGTGGCGTTGTGCTCTTCCTCAAGGAAGGCGTCCGGGTCGTCCAGCTTGGCAGCGAAGGCCTTGTGGCCCATTTCCTCGACCACGATCATCGCGGTCTCCTGGTCCAGCTGCTGGTTGATCGTGACCATCTGGCCCAGCTTCATCAGCTGCTTGATCACCTCGGCCGCCTTCACCGACATCTTGTGCGCCAGGTCGGCCACGCTGATGGTTTCGGGCACATGCACTTCCTGGATCACCATCTCGGTGGGCGCCTGGAAGGTGCTGGGGCCGGAATCCCGCTCGCCGCGGCGGCCGCCGCGCGGTGCACGCCAGCCCGGGCGGTTGGCGGCACCGCTGTCGCTGCGGCCCTTGCCGGCAGCGGCGCGCTTCTTGGCCGCGTCGTCGGCCCAGCTGGACGACAGCTTCTCGCTCTTGACCGATTTCTTGTCACCCGGCTTGGCCGCCGTGGTGGTGGCCGCACCCGGAGCCCCAGGCGCTGCCTTGGGCTTGTGGATGGTGCCGGAAATGGCTTCCTTGCCCGGCGCCGGCTTCGGCTCCTCGGGCTTCTTGGCTGTCTGAACGCCGCGCGGCTTGTTCATCATCTCGCGGATGGCCGCGGCCTCGGCCTCGGCCGCCTTGCGGCGGCGGGCCACGGCGTCAAGCGCCGCCCGTTCGGCGGCTTCGGCCTCGACAGCCTTGACGATGCGGATGGCCGGCTTGGGCGGCTCGGCGGGCGCGGCCGGCGCCGGTGCGGCCGCAGCGGGTGCGGGCGCAGCGGGTGCAGGCGCAGCCTTGGCAGAGGCCGCAGCCGGCGGCGGGTTGGACGCCTTCTCGATGGCGGCCGAGGCCGCAGCCTTGGCGGCGGCCTCGGCGGCTTCACGGGCGGCTTGCGCCTCGGCAGCTGCACGTGCCTCGGCAGCCGCCTTGGCGGCGGCTTCGGCCGCCTCGCGTTCCTGCCGTTCGCGCTCGGCGCGCAGGCGCGCCTGTTCGGCCAGTGCCTCTTCCTGCTGGCGCAACAGTTCAGCCTGGGCGTTGGCTTCGTCTTCGCGGCGCTGCAGTTCGGCGTCGTCCACCTGCGGGGGCGCCGACTCGTCGGCACCGGCCGGCAGGTCGTCCCGCTTGACAAACACCCGCTTCTTGCGCACCTCCACCTGGATGGTGCGCGCTTTGCCCGAGGCATCGGCCTGCTTGATCTCGCTGGTGCTCTTGCGCACGATCGAGATCTTCTTGCGCTCGGTGCTGTCGGTGCCATGCGCGCGGCGCAGGTGGTCGAGCAGGCGCTCCTTGTCGGACTCGGTCAGTGCGTCGTCGGGCGACTTCTTCGCGACACCGGCAGACTGCAGCTGCTCGAGCAGCGTCCCGGCAGGACGGTTGAGCTCGGCTGCGAACTGGGCGACGGTCGTCACGGCCATGGGTGAATTTCCTTGCGAATCTTGCGGATCAAGCGGGCGGTGGTGCGGTGGCGTGGGCGGATGGGGATCCCGGGGAACCGGCTGGCGGCCCTCAGACCGTGAACCAGTGCTCCCGCGCCTTCATGATCAGAGCCTTGGCCGCTTCGTCGTCGATGCCGGTCATCTCGACCAGTTCATCGACGGCCAGGTCGGCCAGGTCGTCGCGGCTGTTGACGCCGCCGTCGGCCAGCTTGGCGATCAGGTCGGGCGTCAGGCCCTCCAGGTCACGCAGGTCTTGCGACACCGACTCAACATTCTCTTCCCGGGCAATTTCCATCGTCAGCAGCGCGTCCTTGGCCCGGGTGCGCAGCTCATGCACGGTGTCCTCGTCGAAGGCGTCCATCTCCAACATTTCCTGCAGCGGCACAT
Source organism: Burkholderiaceae bacterium (assembly GCA_017999135.1). Taxonomy (GTDB): domain Bacteria; phylum Pseudomonadota; class Gammaproteobacteria; order Burkholderiales; family Burkholderiaceae_C; genus Pseudaquabacterium. The sequence continues at coordinate 4,344 of JAGOBT010000032.1, read as the reverse complement.
AGGCCACCTCTTCCAGGCTGGAGAAGCCTTCGGCGATCAGGATGTCGGCGACTTCTTCATCGACGTCCAGCTTGTCGACGAACAGCTTGCGGATCGAATCACTCTCGACCGCCTGCTTGGCCTGCGATTCCTCGGCCGTCATGATGTTGATGCGCCAGCCGGTCAGCTCACTGGCCAACCGCACGTTCTGGCCGCCGCGGCCGATGGCGATGGCGAGGTTTTCCTCGTCGACCACCACGTCCATGGCGTGCTTCTCTTCATCGACGACGATGGACTGCACATTGGCCGGCGCCAGCGCACCGATGACGAACTGCGCCGGGTCTTCCGACCACAGCACGATGTCCACCCGCTCGCCGGCCAGTTCATTGGTGACGGCATTGACCCGCGAACCCCGCACGCCCACGCAGGTGCCGATCGGGTCGACCCGCTTGTCGTGCGAGACCACGGCAATCTTGGCGCGGCTGCCGCTGTCGCGGGCGCAGCTCTTGATCTCGAGCAGGCCTTGCTCCATCTCGGGCACTTCCTGCGCGAACAGCTCCATCATGAAGCCCGGCGCCGAGCGCGACAGCATGATCTGCGGGCCACGGGCGGCGGTGTCGATGCCGGCGATAAAGGCACGCACCCGGTCGCCGGTGCGCAGGTTTTCCTTCGGGATCATCTCGCTGCGCTTCAGGCGGCCTTCCACCCGACCGCTCTCGACGATGATGTCGCCCTTGTCCAGCCGCTTGACGGTGCCGACGAAGATCTTGTCGCCGCGCGACAGGAAGTCATTGAGCAGGGTCTCGCGCTCGGCGTCGCGGATCTTCTGCAGGATCACCTGCTTGGCGGCCATGGCGCCGATGCGCCCGATCGGCACCGAGGCCACCGGCTCCTCGATGTAGTCACCCACCTCGATCTCGGCGATGCGGTCCAGCGCATCCGACAGCATTTCCTCTGCATCCGGGTTCTGCAGGCCGGCTTCGTCAGGCACCACCAGCCAGCGGCGGAAGGTTTCATACACACCGGTGTCGCGGTCGACCGCCACGCGGATGTCGACTTCGCCGCCATTGAGCTTCTTGGTGGCCTGCGCCAGCGCTGCCTCGACCGCGCCGAACACCACATCCCGGTCCACGCTCTTCTCGCGCGAGATCGCGTCCACCAGCATCAACATTTCGCGGTTCATCAGTCCTGACCTCCGTCTACCTTGTCCGCCATACGGCCTGCGTGATCGCTGCCCCCGCCCGCCTGGTCGCCCTGCAGGCCGCGGCGGCCCTTGAAGTCGACCACCGGAACGAGGCGGGCCTCACGCACTTCATCCAAATTGAAATCCAGCGTCTGCTGCGCCGCCGCGGCCGGTTCGGCTGCCGCCGCAGCCGCCTTGGCCAGCTTCTTGGCGGCCGTGCGCGACAGCGGCTTGTCGTCAGGCAGCACCAGCCGCCAGGCGTTGTCGCCATCGCCGGCCGCCAGCACGCCGCGCCACTTCTTGCGGTTCTGGAACGCTTCGCGCAGCGTGACCTCGACCTCGTCGCCCACGAACCGACGCCAGTCGGCCGGCTTCTTCAGCGGCCGATCGAGACCCGGCGACGACACTTCCAGCCGGGCGTAGTCCACCGCCTCGACCTCCAGCACGTATTGCAGCTGCCGGGTGACGATCTCGCAGTCTTCCACCAGCACGAATTCACCTGGCCCGGTGGCATAGGTTTCACCCTGGAGCCGGTCAATGGTGACACGCAGCAATCCACCCGCCGATCGCTCGACGTCCACAAGGTC
>JAGOBT010000032.1:0-2495 GCA_017999135.1 Burkholderiaceae bacterium | reverse complement strand
ACCCATGGGTTTCCTCGCCGGCAAGCGCCTGCTGATCACGGGCGTGCTCAACAACCGCTCCATCGCCTACGGCATCGCTCGCGCCTGCCACCGAGAAGGCGCCGAGCTGGCGTTCAGCTACCAGGGTGAGCGCTTCAAGGACCGCATCACCGAGTTCGCCGCCGAGTTCAGCTCCAAGCTGGTCTTCGACTGCGATGTGTCCGACGACGCGCAGATCGACCAGCTGTTTGCCGACCTGGGCCAGCACTGGGACCAGTTCGACGGCTTCGTGCATGCCATCGCCTTTGCGCCGCGCGAGGCGATCGCCGGCGACTTTCTCGACGGCATGACGCGCGAGAACTTCCGCATCGCCCACGACATCTCCAGCTACAGCTTCCCGGCGATGGCCAAGGCCGCCCTGCCCCGGCTGCGCGCCGGCGGCGCCCTGCTGACATTGAGCTACCTGGGTGCGATGCGCTACGTGCCCAACTACAACACCATGGGCCTGGCCAAGGCCAGCCTGGAAGCCGGCGTGCGCTTCCTGGCGCAGAGCCTGGGCGCCAAGGGCATCCGAGTCAACGGCATCTCGGCCGGCCCGATCAAGACGCTGGCCGCGTCGGGCATCAAGGATTTCGGCAAGCTGCTGACCGAATTCGCCGCCACCACGCCGATCCGCCGCACCATCACCATCGACGACGTGGGCAACACCGCCGCCTTCCTGCTGAGCGACCTGGCCGGCGGCATCAGCGCCGAGATCGTCTATGTCGACGGCGGCTTCAGCCACGTCGCCATCGGCAACCCCGACGCCTGACGTCGGCCGCGGCGGTCAGGTCGGCGCGCCGACCTGGCGCAGCGGCTGCGCTTGCTGGAAGGCGTCCAGTTCCTCGCAGGCCGCCACGATGCGGTCCACCGTCGGCGTGCCGGCCACACTGATCTTGAACACCCGCATCACCGCGGCGATGCTGGCCAGGCAGATGTCGGCCATGCCCGGCACGTCGCCGTGGCAGAAGCGGCCAGTGGCCGCCTCGCTGGCCAGCCGCTGCTCCACTGCCGCCAGCCCGGTGCCGAACCACTGCGTCTGCCAGGCGCGCCAGGCGGCGTCGTCGAAGCCGGCACTGCCGGTCAAGTAGCGCCGCACCCGCGGCGTGATCAGCGGGTGGGTGTCGGACGCCAGCATGCCGGCGATCGACCGCACCCGAGCGCGGCCATGCAGATCGGCCGGCAGCAGCGGCGGCGTGGGCTGCAACTCCTCCAGGAACTCCAGGATCGCCAGCGACTGCGTCAGCGGCGGATGCCCGGGCGTCACCAGCGCCGGGATGGCCGCCAGCGGATTGATCTTCAGGAAGGCGTCGCTGCGCTGCTCGCCGGCATCCAGGTTCACCTGGTGCTCGGTGGCGTCGATGCCCTTCATGCGCAGCGCCACCCGCACCCGGAAGGTGGCCGAGGTGCGCCAGAAGGCGTACAGGTCGAACGGCGGATGGGACATCGCGGCTCCTTTGAAGATGGATGGCAGGCCAGAAAACCGAAAGGGTCAGTTCCTTGTGAGAACTGACCCTTGGAATCTCAGTGGTCGGGACGGCGGGATTCGAACTCGCGACCCCTTGCACCCCATGCAAGTGCGCTACCAGGCTGCGCTACGCCCCGACTGAGCCTCGCAGTATAGCCCGAAACGGGGGCGGATCAGGCCACCAGCAGGTCGCGGATCGACAAAAGCTCGGCGCGCAACTGGGCGGGGGCCAGTTCCAGCACGTCAGGCACCGGCAGGCTGGCTGCGGGGGCGCCAGCCTGCGGCCCGGCGCCGTCGTCGTCGCCTGCCGGCAGATCGTCATCGGCCAGGGGCTCCGCGTCGTCGAGCAAGGCACCGCGGCCGCCGCCGGCCAGCAGATCACCCAGCTGGTTGCGTGCCCCACTGATGGTGAAGCCCTGGTCATACAGCAGATCGCGGATGCGACGGATCAGCAGCACCTCATGGTGCTGGTAATAGCGGCGGTTGCCGCGCCGCTTCATCGGCTTGAGCTGGGTGAATTCCTGCTCCCAGTAGCGCAGCACATACGGCTTGACGCCGCACAGCTCGCTGACCTCACCGATCGTGAAGTAACGCTTGGCCGGAATGGCGGGCAGCAGTTTCTCCATGCAAATCAATGAGGTGGGGAGGGGAACTCAGACTCTACTCGAAGTCTTCGTCCAGCGGTGTGTCTCCTTGCACCACGGCCTTGAGCTTGTGGCTGGCGTGAAAAGTGACCACGTTGCGCGCCTTGATCGGGATGGACTCGCCGGTGCGCGGGTTGCGACCGGGCCGCGGCGCCTTGCGGCGGATGTTGAAGTTGCCGAAGCCCGACAGCTTCACGTCCTCGCCGTTGACCAGGTTGCCGTGCACCAGCTCGAAGAAGGCCTCGACCATGTCCTTCGATTCGCGCTTGTTCAGGCCCAGCCGTTCGAACAGCAGTTCCGACAGTTCGGCCTTGGTCAGCGTGGGCGTTTCCAGCGACGGCAGGATCACGCGGTCGACGGGGGTG
>JAGOBT010000447.1 GCA_017999135.1 Burkholderiaceae bacterium | reverse complement strand
GCCCTGGCAGGTGCTGCGCCACCAGATCGGCGCTGCCGAACTTGCGCAGCGTGCGCGCCAGTGAATCGGTCATCGACAGCGGGCAGCACAGGCCGAACTCGGCCTGCACGAACAGGTAGGTCAGCGCGTACTTGGCCGCAGCCGGCATCGGCTGCGGCCAGCCCAGCACGCCGCCACGATGGCTCATCGCCGCCAGGCCCAGCTCGCTGAAGGCCATGCGCTCCAGCGCCACGTAGTCAGGGTGCTTGACGATGCGCTGGGCATCGATGCCGCTGCGGCTGCGGTGCTGCAGCGCGGGCGGGTTCTGGTCGGCACTGTGGGCCAGGGTGTCGAGCACGCTGCCGGCCAGGCCGCCCAGGCGCTGCAACGTGGGCTGCAGGTGGGCCAGCAGGTCGGCCGGCAGGTACAGCGGCAGCAGCCGGGCCAGCACGGGGTCAGCGTGGTAGAGGTTCAGGCCGTGGGCATCGGGCACCGGATGGGCGGTGGCGTGGCGGGCGGGCAGGTCGGACCGGTGCATGGCAGCTCCTTGGCAGGCCGGCCAGTATCGGCAGGCGGGCCTGCCGCGGCCATCGGCGGCTTCCCGGTCACCGGCTTTGCGATTCTTCACCTTGCCGGCCCGCCAGGCAGGTCACACTCACAGCCGTGAATTCGCCCATCAGCACAGCCATCGCCGCCCACCGCTTCGGCCTGGGCGAGGCCGATCTCGCCGTGGTGGGGGCCGACGCCAGCGCCTGGCTGCTCGCGCAGATCGGCCCGGCCGAGCCGCAGCGCGGCCGTGGCCTGGTCACCGGCGCGCAGGGCCTGGCGCGCCAGGCCGAGGTGGTGCTGGCCCAGCGCCAGCCGGCCATGGCCGATGCGGCCACGCCGGCGGCCCTGGCCATGCCGCTGCGCGACATCGCCCAGGCCGACGTGCGGGCCCGGCTGGCCACCGCCGCGGCCTCGCAACAGCCCTTCAACGAACGGCTGGCGTTGTTCTGGGCCAACCACTTCACCGTCAGCCTGGCCAAGGCCAGCACGCGCGGCGCAGCGGGCGCATTCGAGCGCGAGGCCATCCGCCCGCACATCGGCGGCCGCTTTGTCGATCTGCTGCGCGCGGCGGTGCAGCACGGCGCCATGCTGCGCTACCTGGACAACGACCGTTCGGCCGGGCCCGATTCGGCCGTGGTGCGCCGCCTGGCCCGCCGGGCCGGCACCACGCCGCCACAGGTGACCGGCCTGAACGAGAACCTCGCACGCGAGCTGCTGGAGCTGCACACCCTGGGCGCAGCCGGCGGCGGTGCGGCCTACGGTGGCTGGGGCGGCTACAGCCAGGCCGACGTGACCGCACTGGCCGCGGTGCTGACCGGCTGGCGCGTGCCACCACCAGCCACGCTGGCGCAGCCCGACGCCGCCAGTGCCTGGTTCGACCCCGCCTGGCACCAGCCTGGCACCAAGCAGGTGCTGGGCCGCACCCATCCCGCCGGCCCCGAGGGCCTGGAATCGGTGCTGCAGCAGCTGGCCGCGCACCCCGGCACCGCCCGCTTCATCGCCACCAAGCTGGCCCGCCACCTGGTGGCCGACGAGCCGCCCCCCGCCCTGGTGGCGCGGCTGGCCGACACCTTCTTGCAGACCGGCGGCGACCTGCCCGCCGTCTACCGCAGCCTGGTGCTGGCGCCCGAGGCCTGGGCGCCGCAGCCGGTCAAGCTGAAGACGCCGGAAGAGTTCGTGCTCAGCAGCGCGCGCCTGCTGCGGCTGGGCGACGGCCTGGTGCAGCGGGCGCCCGATGCCGGCATTGGCACGCTGGGGCAGCGCCTGATGGCGGCCCCGTCACCAGCCGGCTGGCCGGATCGCGCCGAAGAATGGCTGGGGCCGGACGCCATGTGGAAGCGAGTGGAATGGGCCACCCGCCTGGCCGACCGCCTGGGCGGCCAGGTGGATGCCCGCGCCCTGGCCAGCCGCAGCCTGGGCCCGCGGCTGAGCGACCACACCGCCCGCCAGATCGACCGCGCCGCCGACGGCCGCCAGGCCTTGGCCCTGCTGCTGCTGTCGCCCGACTTCCAGCGCCGCTGACCACCCCTGGGAGCCGCCATGCAACGCCGCCATCTGCTGCACGCTGCCGCCGCCACCACCTTGGCGCCCTGGGCCCGCCTGAGCCTGGCCGCCGCGCCCGCTGCGGCCGCGGGCCGGCGCTTTGTGTTCGTCATCCTGCGCGGCGGTCTGGACGGGCTGACTGCGGTGCCCGCCGTGGGCGACCCGGCCTTTGCGGCCGCCCGCGGCCCGCTGGCGCAGCTGGGCGCCGCGCCCCTGCCGCTGGACGGCCCGTTTGCGCTGCACCCGCTGCTGCCGCAGCTGCATGCGATGTACGGCCAGGGCGAGCTGCTGGTGCTGCACGCGGTGGGCCTGCCCTACCGCGAGCGCTCGCACTTCGACGCCCAGCAGGTGCTGGAAAGCGGCGGCAGCCGGCCGCACGAGCTGGCCACCGGCTGGCTGGGCCGCGCGGTGGCCGCCACCGGCGCCGCGCCACTGTCTGCGGTGGCGCTGGAGACCGCCGTGCCTCTGGTGCTACGCGGCCCGTCGGCGGTGGACACCTGGGCACCGTCTGTGCTGCCCGAGCCCGGCGCTGACCTGGTCGGCCGGCTGGAGAGCCTGTACCGCGACGATGCCGCGCTGGCGCAGGCCCTGGCACGCGCCCGCCTGCTGCGCGCAACGCCAGGCATGGCCGCCAACCCGCCGGCCGAACCGGGTGCCGCCCGAGGCCAGGCGGTGCAGCTGGCGCGCAAGGCGGCTGAGTTCCTGCAGCGCGGCAGCCAGGTGGCGGTGCTCGAGCTGGGCGGCTGGGATTCGCATGCCAACCAGGCGGCGCCGCAGGGCGCGCTGTCAGCCAACCTGCGGCGGCTGGACGACCTGCTGGCCGCGTTGCGTGCCGGCCTGCTGGCCGATGGCACCTGGGCCCGCACCGCCGTGCTGGTGGCCACCGAGTTCGGCCGCGAGGTGGCTGTCAACGGCACCGGTGGCACCGACCACGGCAGCGGCGGTGCCGCCTTCGTGCTGGGCGGCGCGGTGCGTGGCGGCCGGGTGCTGGCCGACTGGCCCGGTCTGGCGCCGACAGACCGCTTCGAGGGCCGCGACCTGCGCGTGACCACCGACCTGCGCGCAGCCATCCGCCCCCTGCTGACCGACCACCTGCAGCTGCCGCGTGCGGCGATCGACCGCCTGGTGCTGCCGGGCAGCGGCGGCATGCGCCCGCTGGACCTGCTGCGCGGCACAGCGGCCTGAGTGCCTGCGTGCCTGCGTGGCCGCGCTGGCGGTTCAGGCCGCGTGTGCCTCGGCCGCCAGCGGCTCGGGCTTGACCCGCAGCGCCCACACCACGCCGGCCACCAGCAGCACCACGCCCACGCCGGTCAGCACAGGCGGCAGGGTGCCGCGCAACAGCAGCGCATAGGCCAGCGCCGCCAGCGTCTCGAAGACGATCAGCTGGCCCGCCAGCGCCGTGGGCAGACGCTGACTGGCCTCGTTCCAGCACAGCGTGCCCAGCCAGCTGGCGAACAGGCCGATGGCGAACATCAGCGCCAGGAACTCGGCCGGCCGCGGGCCGAAGGGCATCGGCAGCGCACTGCCGCTGGCCGCCGTCCAGCCCCAGAAGCCCAGGTAGC
>JAGOBT010000446.1 GCA_017999135.1 Burkholderiaceae bacterium | reverse complement strand
GGGCGGTGGTGCGGCGCGCCTCCAGCCTGGAGCCGCCCGGCGCGGTGGGTGAACTGCAGTGGGGTGGCCTGGCCGGCACCCACTGGTTCATCAACCCGGTCAACGGCCTGGCCGGGGTGGTGATGTGCCAGCGCCATTTCGGCTTCTGGCACCCGTTCTGGTTCGCCTACAAGCGCCAGCTGTACGCCGCCGCCGGGCATTGAGCCCGGCCACCGACCCGGGGCAGGCCGCTACTTGTCGGCCGTCTTGATCAGGTCAGCCACCTCGGCCTGGCGCGGGAACTTGCTGCCCAGCGCCGCCAGGGTGGACAGCTCGGTGCGGGCGTTGGTCTTGTCGCCGGCCTCCAGCATCAGCTTGGCCAGCTGCAGGCGGAAGTTGTGCGCCTCGGGCGCGGCGGCCACGGCCTGCTTCTGCACATCCACTGCGCGGGGCAGCTGGTTCTCGGCCGCCAGCGCCAGCGCCAACGTGTCCATCACTGCAGCCGATTTCGGCGCGCGCTGCAGCGCCTGCTCGGCCAGCGCCACGCTGCCGGGCTTCTTCTCCCTGGCCAGCACATAGGCCAGGTTGTTCAGCGCCAGCACATTGCCCGGCTGCTTGTCGATCACCTGGCGGTACAGCGCCTCGGCATCGGCCGTCTTGCCGCTGGCCATGGCCTGGTCGCCCAGGTGCAGCACGAAGCCCATGTCGTCGGGCTGCTTCTTGCGCCACTCTTGCGCCCAGGTCTGGGCCTCGGCGGCCTTGCCGCCGGCCACCAGGGCGGCATGCAGGCGCTGCGGCGCGTCGCCCGAGGGCGTGCGCGCCACCGCCTTGCGCAGCACGGCGGCGGCGGCGTCCCAGTTCCTGCGGCGCAGCTCGATGTCGCCTTCCATGTTGAAGCCCACGGCCTCCTGCGGCCGCTGGGTCTGCACCTTGCGGGCCACGGCCAGGGCCTGGTCGAGCTTGTTCTCTTGCAGGGCCACCAGCACCTGCGCCTGCTGCACCTGCAGCTGGTCGGGTGCGATCTCGGCGGCGCGGCGCACCGCGGCAGCCGCGCCACTGGGGTTGCCGGCGGCGCTGTGGGCGTCGGCCAGGCGCAGCTGCGGCAGGGCCGAGCGCGGCGCCACCGCGGCCAGCTTGGTGAAGGTGCTCACCGCCTGCTGGGCGTTGTTGCCCGTCAGCTGGGCGCGGCCCAGCCGGTCCAGCAGCTCGGGGTTGTCGGGCAGGGCCACCAGGCCGGCCTGGGCGGCATCCAGCGCGGCCTTGGTGGCGTTGTTGCCCAGGTGGTGGTCGACCAGCAGCATGCGGGCGGTGGCGTCCGTCGGGTCGGCAGCCACCGCGTCGGTGAGCCACTTGGCCACTTCCTCAGGCTTGCCGCCGGCACGCGCCGTCAGCTCGGCCAGGGCCAGCATGGCGCCGGTGTTCTTGGGGTTGCGCTGCAGCGCGGCCTCGAAGCGGGTCTTGGCGGCGGCGGGCTGCTTGTCGGCCAGGTCCAGCGCGGCCAGGCCGGCCAGCGCGGGCAGGTAGTCGGCGTTCTTGGCCAGGCCGGCCTCGAAGTGCTTGCGGGCGGCAGCGGTGTCCTTGGTCTGCAGCGCGATGCGGCCGCGCAGCTGGTCGGGCAGGGCGTCGTTGGGCAGCTTGGCGGCCAGGTTGTCGACGGCCTTCAGTGCGCCGGGCATGTCATTCGTGCGGATCAGCACGTTGATCAGCGCCATGTCGCCGGTGGTGCCCTTGTCAGCCGCCGCCACGGCGCGCAGCTCGGCCAGCGCCGCGGCGCCCTTGCCCTTGGCCACGTTGGACAGCGCCAACGCCAGCCGCACGCGTGGGTCGTCGGGCTTGAGCTTGGCGGCGCGGGCGAAGCTGGCGTCGGCCGCCGCGCTGTCGCCCTTCATCAGCTGGGCCTGGGCGGCCAGGGTCAGCACGTCCACGCTGGGGCTGGCCTCCTGCAGCAGCGGCGCCAGCGTGGACAGGGCCTTGTCGGCCTGGCCGCTGCGCACCTGCACCTGGGCCAGCTGGGCACGCGGGCCCTGCGCCTTGGGCAGCAGCTGCACGGCCTTGGCGAAGTGGGCCTCGGCCTGGGCCAGCGCGTTGAGCTTCAGCTCCACCTGGCCGGCCACCATCAGCACCTGGGGGTTCTCGGGCGCGCCGCGCAGCAGCTGCTGGGTCACCTCGCGGGCGTGCTTCAGGTCGCCGCGCTGTTCGGACAGCACGGCGTCGAAGAACAGCGTCTGCGGATGGCGTGGCGCCACCTTCTGCAGCGCTGTCCACTGCGTGTTGGCGGCGGCGTTGTCGGCGGCGGCCAGATGCAGGCCGATCAGCGCGGTGTGGGCGGCCACACTGTCGGGCTTGCGCTTCAACGCCTCCTGGTAGGCGGCGATGGCGGGCGCGGCCGGCGGCCGGGGCTGGTTGGCGGTGGGGCGGGCCAGCAGGTCGCCCTGCATCAGCCAGGCGTCGGCGTTGTCGGGCTGCTTGGCCAGCAGGGCCTTCACCTGGTCCAGCGCAGCGGCGTTGTCGCCGTTGGCGGCGGTGAGGCGGGCGCGCAGCAGCAGGGCGGGGCCGTCGTCGGGCGCGGTGCGCAGCACGCGGTCGAGCCGGCTGCCGGCGCCGTCGAGGTTGCCGGTGCCGGCCTCGGCCAGCGCCAGCGTGGTGTCGAGCCGGGCCTGGGCCGATGGGTCGGTGAGCGTGGTGGTGCCGAACTGCTGCACCAGCAGCGCGCCCTTGCCCAGCCCCACCAGTGCCGATGCCAGCAATGGGATCACCTGGTCCTGCGGGTGCTGCAGTTCCAGCGCACGGCGCAGTTCCACCTCGGCGCCGGCCATGTCGCCACCGTTGTGCAGCAGCTCGCCGAGCAGGAAGCGCGCCTCGCCGTTGTCGGGCGCCTGCTGCAAGGCGCTTTTCAGGCTGATGCGGGCGGCTTCGGTGTCCTTCTTGGCCAGCGCGGTGCGGGCCTGGCTGATCAGTTCGGCCGGGCTGGGCTCGCCGCAGCCGGCCAGGCCGGCCACCAGGGCCAGCACCAGCGCACCCACCGCCGCCGTGCGGGCGCTGCGCCCTTGCCAAGCCTTGCCGTTCACCGGTTGCACCATGCCTTGCTCCTGTTGCACGCGGCCGCGCGTCGACGCCGGCCAAACCGCCGCAGTATCACCCGCAGGCTGCGGGCCACCCTGGGCAAAGGCGTGAACGATGTCAGTTCTCCATGGCGAGGGACGCCACCCGTGACGCACGAAACCGGCCGAACCCAGCGAACGCCGCGGAACCGGCTTTGCCGGGCCGCTGGCGTGGCCCCCTTGAGGGGGCGCGCGAAGCGCGTAGGGGGTGTTTCATTTCAGGCGTTGTCGGCCGCGCCGGCCAGCAGTGCGGCGTTGCCACCGGCCGCCGCGGTGTTGATCGTCAGCGTCTGCTCGGCGCAGAAGCGGTAGAGATAGTGCGGCCCCCCGGCCTTCGGGCCGGTGCCCGACAGCCCTTCGCCGCCAAACGGCTGCACGCCCACCACCGCGCCCACCATGTTGCGGTTGACGTAGACATTGCCCACCCGGGCCTGCGCCGCGATCTGCAGCGCGCGGCTGTCGATGCGGGTCTGCACGCCCAGCGTCAGGCCGTAGCCCAGGCGGTTGATGCGGGCCACCAGCGCCGCCACATCGCCGCCCCAGCGCAGCACATGC
>JAGOBT010000445.1 GCA_017999135.1 Burkholderiaceae bacterium | reverse complement strand
ACCTCAGCCCGGCTGCGCCGCCAGCCGCGCGCGGCGCAGCACGCGCCAGCTCTCGGCGCTGTACAGCGCCAGCGCGGCCCAGATCAGCAGGAAGCCGATGCCGCGGCCGGTGCTGAACGGCTCCTGGTAGAGAAACACGCCCAGCACGAACTGGATCGACGGGCTCACGTACTGCAGCAGCCCCAGCGTGGCCAGTGACACCCGCCGCGCGCCGGCGGCAAACAGCAGCAGCGGCACGGCAGTGAACGGCCCGGCCAGCAGCAGCCACACGCTGTCGACCAGCGGCGGCTGGCCGAAGTGGCCCTGGCCCTGCCAGGCCAGCCACAGCAGCCCGCCCACGGCCAGCGGGGCCAGCAGCAGCGTCTCCAGCGCCAGCCCTTCGATGGCGCCCAGCGTGGCCGTCTTGCGCAGCAGGCCATACAGGCCGAAGCTGGCCGCCAGCACCAGGCTGACCCAGGGCACATGGCCCACGCCCAGCGCCAGCCACAGCACGCCCAGCGCAGCCAGCGCCACCGCGGCCCACTGCAGCGGCCGCGGCCGCTCGTGCAGTACCGCATAGCCCAGCAGCACGTTGACCAGCGGGTTGATGAAGTAGCCCAGGCTGGCGTCGAGCACCCGGCCGGTGTTCACCGACCACACATACAGCAGCCAGTTGCCACCCAGCAGCAGCGCGCTCAGCAGAAACAGCGCCAGCGTGCGCGGCTGCCGCAGCACCGGGCCCAGCCAGGCAAAGCGCCGCAGCACCACCAGCAGCCCCAGCACGAACACCAGCGACCAGGCCGACCGGTGCAGCACGATCTCCAGCGCCGGCAGATGGTCGATCTGCTTGATGTACAGCGGGAACAGCCCCCACAGGATGTAGGCAATGGCGGCGGCAACGGGTCCGGAGGGCATCGGCGGATTGTCGGCGCCGCCTGCTGTGCGTTCAGGCCGCAGCGGGCGGCGCAGGTGTTGTCCAGCGTTCCCACTCGGGCCCGGGTGCGGCCTGCAGCTGCAGCACCGCGCCGGTGGCTGGGTGGGTGGTCTGCAGCGATGCGGCATGCAGCCACAGCCGGGCCACGCCCAGGTGGGCGGCCACGGCCCGGTTCAGCGGCCCCTTGCCGTGGGTGGCATCGCCCACCAGCGGGTGTGCCAGGGCCTTGAAGTGGCGGCGGATCTGGTGGCGCCGGCCGCTCAGCGGCTGCACCGCCACCAGCGCCAGGCGGGTGTCGGCATGGGCCGGGTGGGTGTGGATCGGCAGCGCCAGGCGTTGCAGCACCTGCCAGCGGGTGCAGGCGGCCAGCAGCGGCTGGCCGGTGGACGGCAGCTCGGGGTCACGCGCCAGCGGGGTGCTGGTCTCGCCGGCGTCGGCCGGCCAGCCGCGCACCCATGCGAGGTAACGCTTGTCAACTTGGCCGGCGGCAAAGGCCGCGCCCAGCGTGCGGGCGCTGTCCACATCGCGGGCCAGCAGCAGCACGCCCGAGGTGCCCTTGTCCAGCCGGTGCACCGGCCACACCGGCGTGCCCAGCGCGGCCTGCAGGCGTGTCACCACGTCGTCGTCGGCCTGGGCATCCAGCGCGGTGCGGTGCACCAGCAGGCCGGCCGGCTTGTGCACCGCCAGCAGCCAGGCGTCGGCATGCAGCACCGGCAGGCCGGCCAGCACGGCGGGCAGGGTCAGCATCGCGGGCCTTGGTTGCACGGCCGGTGCGCTTGCCACAGCCCTGTCATCGCCGGCGGGCAACATGCGCAGCATTGCCAAACCGCACCGCCCCGGAGCACAGCACCATGATGCAGATCGTCCCCGTCGGTTCCCAGGCCCGCCGCGCCGCCGCGGTGGCCCGCGTGTTCAGCCCACTGGCCTGGCTGGTCGGCTCGTCGGTGCTGGCATTTGGCGTCGCACTGGGCGTACGGCGCCGCCTGCGCGGCGGCTGACTGGCCGCAGGCTGCATCACGGCTGCAGGTCGCCGTCGACATAGAACCATTGGCCTGATTCGCGCACGAAGCGGCTGGTCTCGGCCAGTTGCTGCGCCCGGCCGGCCACCTTGCTGCGGGCGATGAAGGCCACGGTGGCCCGGTCGTCGCCCAGGCGTGCGTGCCGCAGCACCTGCAGGCCCAGCCAGCGCTGGCCGGGCTCGAAATCCAGCACTGGCGGGCGGGTGTCAGGGTGCCAGGTGGCCAGCAGGTAGTCTGCCAGGCGCAGCACGTAGGCGCTGTAGCGCGACCGCATCAGCGCTTCGGCATCGGGCGCCTGCAGGTGCAGCGGCCCGGCGTGCCAGCGGCCGCAGCAGGCCGACAGGCGGGCGGGCAGGCCGCAGGGGCAGGGGGGATCGGCGGGCATGCGCCGATGATGCCGCACGGGCGACACGCCCATGCCACCACGGGTCACGCCACGGGCGCCACGGGCCACACGCCACGGGCCACACCAACCCCGCCGCTACACTGCCGCGGCACCCCAAGATGGGCCCGACGCCCGCAGGAGACGCCCGATGCTCGACCCCCAGGCCCAGGCCTTGATCGATCTGATCGCCGAACGTGGCATTCCGCCCACGCACACGCTGACCCCAGCCGACGCCCGCACCTTCTACCGCGAGCGCCGCAGCTTCAGCCAGCCCGCCGCGCGCACCATGGCCGAGGTGCGCGACCTGGCTGCCCCCGGCCCGCTGGGCCCGATCCCGCTGCGGCTGTACCGGCCGGCCGGTTTGGCCAGCCCGGCGCCCACGCTGGTGTACTTCCACGGCGGCGGCTGGGTGATCGGCGACCTGGACACGCATGACGTGCTGTGCCGCCAACTGGCCGACGAGGCCGGCTGCGTGGTGGTGGCGGTCGACTACCGCATGGGCCCCGAGCACCGCTTTCCGGCCGCGCCAGACGACTGCTTGGCCGCCACGCGTTGGCTGCAGGCCCAGGCCGGTGCGCTGGGGCTGGATGCCACCCGCTTCGCCGTGGGCGGCGACAGCGCCGGCGGCAACCTGGCCGCAGTCGTGTGCCTGGCCTGGCGCGATGCCGGCGAGGCGGTGCCGTTGGCATTTCAGCTGCTGATCTACCCTGCCACCGACATGCGCGCCGGCGCGCCCAGCCACACCAGCAACGGCCAGGGCTATGTGCTGACCAGCGACACCATCGCCTATTTCCAGCGGCACTACCTGGGCCCTGACCAGCTGACCGACTGGCGCGCATCACCGCTGCTGCACGGCAACCTGGCCGGCCTGCCGCCGGCGCTGGTGCTGACCGCCGGCTTCGACCCGCTGCGCGACGAGGGCCGGCAGTACGCTGACGCCCTGTCGGCCGCCGGCAGCACGGCGCAGTATGTGTGCTTCGAGCGCCAGATTCACGGCTTCATCACCATGGGCCGGGTGATCGCCGAAGCCAACACCGCCGTGGGCCTGTGCGCACTGGCCTTGCGCCGGGCGCTGGCCTGACGCCTGGCGGAACCACTGCCGCCGCTGGTGACTCCATTCCTGCACACGATGCCGATTCCACGCCGCCGCTTCCTCACCACCCTGGCTGCCAGCAGCCTGGCCACACCCTGGGCGCAGGCCCAGTTCCGCGTCGAGATCGCCGGCGTGGGCGCCACCCAGCTGCCGCTGGCGCTGATCCGCTTCCGCGACGAAGACCGCAGCGGCGTGGCCCTGTCGGCGGTGCTGCGCGCCGACCTGGAA
>JAGOBT010000031.1 GCA_017999135.1 Burkholderiaceae bacterium | reverse complement strand
GTGCAGGCGCTGGGTGATGTCGGCCTTCCATTCCGCCGCGGCATGCGACAGGCGCTGGTTGCCCGCCGCCAGGCCGCGCGTCAGCGTCTTCAGGTCCTGCAGCGTGTGGCGGATGTACTCCTCGATCTCGTCGTTCGGCGCCTTGTACATCAGCGTCAGCAGGCGGGCACCGATGTCGTCGTGCAGGTCTTGGGCGATGCGGGCGCGCTCCTCGGCGCGGCCGTGCTCCACCGCGCGGTCGTAGGCCACGGCGCGGCCCAGCTGTTCCAGCAGGCGCTCGCACAGCTGGCCGTCGGCCTGGGTGAACAGGCGCCGGCCCTGCTGGGCATAGCGCAGCACCAGCGTGCCGCTGGGCTGGCCGCTGAGCTGGGGCACCGGCACCACCAGGGTGGAGCCGTCGGCCGCCACCCGCACGCGCGAGGCGGTGCGCTGGCTGCGGGCCACCTCGCGCGGGTCGAACACCTCGCGCAGCAGGGCGCCCAGCTGCTGCCCCGCCTGGCCGGGCGATTGCTCCAGTGCGCGGGCGGCGCGGTAGACGCTGTCGAACATGCGCTCGGCGTTGCGCTGGCCGGGGCCGGCCAGCTGGTGCAGCACCCAGGGCCGCGCTGCCAGGTACACCCCCAGCGACACCCCCAGCGCCAGGCCCAGCGCCGCCAGCGGGTGCAGGCCGAAGATCGCCAGGAACAGCAGCGTCAGCGAGGCCGCCACGGTGCTGACGCCGGCCAGCAGCGCAAATTCACGCAGCAGTTGGCGTGAGCGCGACAGGAACGGCCCCAGCATCAGCAGCGACGCCAGGAACACCGTCCACGCCAGCGAGCCCAAGGTGGCCAGCTGGTCGGATGCCGCACCGCCATCGGCCACCAGCCCGATGCCCAGGCTCAGCAGCGCCAGTGTGGCGGTGCCGGCCAGCACCAGGCGCTGCAGCAGCCGCGCCAGCGGGTGCCGCGGCGCGCCCGGGCGCCGGCGCAGCAGGCAGGCGGCGGCCACGCCGGCGGTGATCAGCAGGCCCTGGGCCCACCACCACAGCCCGGGCGGCTGGGTCAGCAGCAGTCCGGCCAGGCCCGCCAGCATGGCACCCCAGGCCAGTGCCGCCAGCCCAGGCGCTGTGGGATGGCGGCGCGGGTAGAGCAGCAGCACATGCACCAGCGCGGCGGCGGTCACCCCGTCCAGCGCCAGGCGCCAGCCCGGCTCGGTCAGCGCCAGGCCGGCCGGCACCCCCAGGCCGGGCCCGCTGCCGGCGGCGATGAGCAGCAGGGTCAGCGCCTGCGCCGTGGCCAGCACCAGGTAGACCGCGGCCGCCGCGCCCGGCTGGGCCAGCACGGTCACCACCGCGGCCAGAAACAGCGCCAGCGCCAGTGTGCTGACCCCCCAGGCCAGCGCGCCCAGGCCGCCCAGGCCACGCGGGCGCGGCGCCACGGCCACCTGATGGCCGCCATCGAACTCGGCGATCACCCGGGCCTGCTGCACCGCCTGGCCCAGCCAGGCGCGCTGGGCCAGCAGCGCGCGGCGCGTCGTGTCGTCGGCCACCCAGCGGGGGGAATGGGGCAGCAGCGCGTGGCCGGCGGCCAGGCGGCGGCCATCGGCCAGCACCAGGGCCTGCAGTGCCTGGCCGACGGCCGGCTGCAGGGCCGGGTCGGTGCTGGCGGCCAGCAGGATGCGGCCGTCTGCGGCCGGTTGCAGCACCAGCGGCAGGTGCGGCTCGGACGCCAGCAGCCGCAGCCACAGTGCCACCACCGCCGCGCCCAGCAGGCCCAGCCACAGCAGCTGGCGCACCCGCTCGGCCGGCGGCTGCGGGCGGGGGCGCCGCCGCGGGCCCACGGCGGTGTCCACCCAGGATGAATCGGGCGGAATGTGGGGAGGCTGTTCGGGCGGTGGGCGGGAGCCGTGGCCGTGGGCCGGTGGCGGCGCAAGCCCGGCCATGGCTCAGCGGGCGGTCAAACCAGGCCCTGCTTGGTGGCCAGCACGGCGGCTTCGGCCCGGCTGGACACGTTGAGCTTCTTGTAGATGGACTTGATGTGGTCGTTGACGGTGAACCACTTGATGCCCATCAGGCTGGCGATCTCCTTGATCGTGAAGCCCTTGCTCAGGTAGGTGAGCACTTCGCTCTCGCGCGGGGTCAGGCGCTCATGGTCGGGCACCTTGCCGATGGGCACCGGTGCGCTGGTGGTGGTCAGCATGTCGGGCGAGGTGCTGAAGCCCGAATCCGGCGCGGGGCGATCGGCCCGCCCGCCCTGGCGGAAGTGCGTCAGCAGCCGCCGGGCGATGGCCGGCGACAGCGGCGGCTGGCCGCGCACGATCTTCTGCAGTTCTTCCACCAGCACCTCGAAGCGGTCTTCCTTCAGCAGGTAGCCATCGGCGCCGCACTGCAGCGCCGGAAACAGGTGGTCGTCGTCGGAATACAGCGTGGTGACGATCTTGGTGGCGGGGTACTGCGTCAGCTCGGCCAGCAGTTCCATGCCGTTGCCGTCGGGCAGTTCCAGGTCGACCAGGATCAGCTTGAACGGGTCGACCCCGTGCAGGCCGCTGGCGCCGCCGGCCAGGTTGACCTGCGCGCGCGCGGTCTCCAGGTCACCGGCTTCGGTGATGGCGATGGTGTCGCTGAAACTTTCGCGCACCACGCGGCACAGGAAGCTGCGCGCCACGGGGTTGTCTTCAAGGATGAGGACCTTCACGGCCATGGCTGGATCTCCCGCCGCGCATGCTAGCGCAGAAGAGCGGCCTTCCGGCGGCCGTGTACACCCCAGGCCCGCAGGACGGGGTGCCCGCTGACACCAGCTGTTACGGTTGCAACAGCACCAGCTTGCCGACCACCTGGCGTGCACCCATGCGGGCATAGGCGGCGTGCAGTTCGGACAGCGGCATGGTCTTGTCCATCACCGGCGTGACCTTGCCTTCGGCATACCACTGCGCCAGCTGCTGCAGATCACGCTGGAAGTTGGCGGGTTCGCGCCGCACGAAATCACCCCAGAACACGCCGACGATGGCCGCGCCCTTGAGCAGGCTCAGGTTCAGCGGCAGCGCCGGAATGCCGCCGCCGGCGAAGCCCACCACCAGGTAGCGGCCGCGCCAGGCGATCGAGCGGAACACCGGCTCGGCCAGATCGCCGCCCACCGGGTCGTAGACCACGTCGGGGCCCTTGCCGCCGGTCAGCGCCTTCAGCGCATCGCGGATGTTGCCGGTGCTGTAGTTGATCGTCTCATCGGCGCCGATCTCCTTGCACAACGCGCACTTGGCGTCGGTGGAGGCGGCGGCGATCACGCGCGCGCCGGCTGCCTTGGCGATCTGCACCGCCGCGGTGCCCACGCCGCCGGCGGCGCCCAGCACCAGCACGGTCTCGCCGGCCTTCAGCTGGCCGCGGTCGAGCAGCGCGTGCTGGGTGGTGCCGTAGGTCATCAGGAAGGCGGCGCCGTGCTCGAAGCTCATGCCCGCGGGCATCGGCACCAGCTTCTCGGCCGGCACCACGGCATGGGTGCCGAAGCCGCCGGTGCCGCCGATCACCATCACCCGGTCACCCGGCTTCACGTTGGTGACGCCGTCACCCACGGACTCGACCACGCCGGCGTATTCGCTGCCTGGCACGAAGGGCGGGGTGGGCTTGAACTGGTACTTGTTCTGGCAGATCAGGATGTCGGGAAAGTTCAGGCTCGACGCCTTCACTGCCACCAGCGCCTGGCCGGCGCCTGGTGCGGGGGTGGGCACTTCCTCCCATTGCAGGGCGTCGGTCCCGATCGGGTTGTGGCACATCCAGGCATGCATGGGAATCCTTTGGGGGCTGTCGGCGAGGGTGTTGGATGTTAGGCACGGCCGGTGAACCCCACCCGTCGCCCGGGTGACGGGTGCCTACAATCGCGCTCCCATGCGCATCCTGATCTCCAACGACGACGGCTATCTCGCCCCCGGCCTGGCGGCCCTGGTGCAGGCGGTGCAGGGGCTGGGCCAGATCGAGGTGATCGCGCCCGAGCAGAACGCCAGCGGCACGTCCAACGCGCTGACGCTCAGCCGGCCGCTGCAGGTGTTCTCGGCCGGCGCCGGCCTGCCGGGCGTGCGCTTCGTGAACGGCACGCCGTCTGATTGTGTGCATGTGGCGCTGACCGGCCTGCTGGGCTACCGGCCCGACCTGGTGCTCTCGGGCATCAACCAGGGCGCCAACATGGGCGACGACACGCTTTATTCCGGCACCGTGGCCGCTGCGATGGAGGGTTACCTGTTCGGCGTGCCGGCCATCGCCTTCTCGCAGGCCGAGAAGGGCTGGGCCCATGTGGATGCCGCCGGCCGCGTGGTGCGCAGCCTGGTGCAGCAACTCCTGGCCCAGGGCCTGCCGGCCGAGCCGTTCCTGCTGAACGTGAACATCCCCAACCGCGCCGATGCCGATCTGCTGCCACGCCAGGTCACCCGCCTGGGCCGCCGCCATGCCAGCGAGCCGGTGATCCGCCAGACCAACCCGCGCGGCGAGCCCATCTACTGGATCGGCCCGGCTGGCGACGCCCGTGAAGCCGGCGCCGGCACCGATTTCCACGCCACCGCCAACGGCTGCGTGTCGATCACGCCGCTGCAGGTCGACCTGACCGACCACGCCCGCCTGGGCGATTGGCGCGCCCGGCTCGGAGGCGGCGCATGACGGCTGGCAGCGGTGGCGCCCGGCCGCCGCGCTTTCCGTTGGTGCTGGACCAGGTCGGCCGCGGTGGTGTGGCGGCCAAGCCCCGCGAGCCGTTGCGGCCGCAGCGGCATCTGCACGAGGCCGCCAAGGACGCCCGCGCCCGCCCGGCGCCGCAGGGCCTCGGGCTCGATTCGGCGCTGGTGCGCCAGCGCATGGTGCAGCGCCTGCGTGCCGAAGGCATCCGCTGCGAGCCGGTGTTTGCGGCAATGGGCCAGGTGCCGCGCCACCATTTCGTCGACACAGCCCTGGCCATCCAGGCCTATGAAGACACCAGTCTGCCGATCGGCCACGGCCAGACGATCTCCAAGCCGTCGGTGGTGGCCCGCATGATCGAGCTGCTGTTCGACGGCGGCAGCGCCCGCGAAGCCGGTCACCTGGGGCGCACGCTGGAGGTGGGCACCGGCTGCGGCTACCAGACGGCGCTGCTGGCGCAACTGGCGCGCCGGGTGGTGTCGATCGAGCGGTTGCGGCCGCTGTTCGACAAGGCCCAGGCCAACCTGGCTGCATGGCGCCTCGACCATGTGCGCCTGGTGTTCGGCGACGGCATGCTGGGCCACCCGCCGAATGCGCCGTACGACAGCCTGATCGCCGCCGCCGGCGGTGACGAACTGCCCGCTTCCTGGCTCGACCAGCTGGCCGTGGGCGGCCGCCTGGTGGCGCCGATGCACCGCAGTGGCGGCCGCGGCCAGGTGCTGGTGGTGGTCGACCGGCGCGAGAGTGGCCTGGTGCGCACCGAGCACGAAGCCGTGCACTTCGTCCCCCTAAAATCGGGCACCGTCTGATCGGGCCACCGGCCCCACCCGCTCCCATGCTGCCTGTCCGCCGTCTGCCGATCCTGTTGCTGCTGAGCGGCGTGGCGTGGCTGGCTGGCTGTGCCGCCACGCAGACCAAGGCGCCGGTGGAGGTTCGGCAGCCCGTCCGGCAGGGCGCGCGCGCACCTCTGCCCCCGCCCGCAGCCACCACGCCGCCGGTGTCGGTGCCTGCCGACGGCGCCAAGGTGCTGCCTGGCACCGAAAACGCCGGCAAGCCTGGCTACTACACCGTCAAGCCTGGCGACACGATGATCCGCATCGGCCTGGAGCAGGGCCAGAACTGGCGCGACATCGTGCGCTGGAACGGCATCGAGAACCCCAACCTGATCGAGGTGGGCCAGGTGTTGCGGGTGATTCCGCCGCAGGCTGATGCCGCGGCGCTGGCCAGCCAGGGCGTGGCACCGCCCAAGGTCGAGAGCAAGCCTCTGGATGCACCGCCGCCTGTTGCACCGTCACCTGTGCCTGCAGTGTCAGCGCCGGCCGCGGTGGTGGCGCCGGCTGCGCCGACCCAGGCCGACGATGAACCCGCCTGGGCCTGGCCGTCGGCCGGCACGGTGCTGGCCGGCTTCGAGGAAGGCAAGCAGAAGGGCCTGGCCATCGCCGGCAAGGCGGGCGACCCGGTGCTGGCGGCGGCCGACGGCCGCGTGGTCTACGCCGGCTCGGGCCTGCGCGGCTACGGCAACCTGGTGATCGTCAAGCACAACAACACCTACCTCACCGCCTACGCCCACAACCAGGCCTTGCTGGTGAAGGAAGACCAGGCCGTGCGCCGTGGCCAGAAGATCGCCGAGATGGGGTCCAGTGACGCCGAGCGGGTGCAACTGCACTTCGAGATCCGGCGCCAGGGCAAGCCAGTTGACCCGGCGCGCCTGCTGCCGCCGCGCTGACGCCCCGGGCCCAGGGGGCGCCAGGCGCCAGATCAGCGTTTCCCAGATGTCTGCAGCCGTGGTGCGCGGCTAGCATCCGCGCACTTGCCGCCAGCCGGCGTGCGCAACGGAGACAGCATGAAGATCGCATCCCTCACCCTGGCCGTGCTGGCCGTCGTCGGCACTGGTGCTGCCCAGGCCCAGTCGCAGGGCGTCAGCAAGACCGAAGTGGTCATCGGCAGCATCCAGGACTTGTCCGGCCCGGTGGCCGCCTTCGGCAAGCAGTCGCGCAACGGCATGCAGTTGCGGGTGGACGAGATCAACGAGCAAGGCGGCATCCATGGCCGCAAGCTCAAGCTGCTGGTCGAAGACGCCGGCTATGACCCCAAGCGCGCGGTGCTGGCCGCGCAGAAGCTGGTCAACCAGGACAAGATCTTCCTGATGGCCGGCCACATCGGCACCGCCCACAACAATGCGGCCATGCCGGTGCAGTTCGAGAAGAACGTCATCAATTTCCTGCCGATCACCGCAGCGCGCGAGATGTACGAGCCCTTCCACAAGCTGAAGTACTCGTTCGCCGCCACCTACTTCGACCAGATCCGCCTGGCTGCCCCCAAGCTGGCCAAGGACAAGGGCAGCAAGAAGCCCTGCACCATCTACCAGGACGATGAATTCGGCCTGGAAGTGCTGCGCGGCGCCGAGGCCGGCCTGAAGACGGTGGGCATGGAACTGGCCGAGAAAACCAGCTACAAGCGCGGCGCCACCGATTTCTCGTCCCAGGTGGCCCGCATGAAGGCCGCCGGCTGCGACATGGTGATCCTGGGCACCATCATCCGCGAGACCATCGGCACCATCGGTGAATCACGCAAGACCGGCTTCAACCCGGTCTTTCTGGGCAGCAGCGCCAGCTACACCGACCTGATCCACAAGCTGGGCGGCAAGCCGATGGACGGCCTGTATGCCACCATGACGGCGCAGCATCCGTACCTGGACGAGGCCTCGCAGCCGATGCGCTTCTGGGCCAACAAGTACAAGACCAAGTTCAACGAAGACCCGACCGTGTTCTCGGTCTACGGCTACACCATCGTCGACCTGTTCGCCAAGGCGGCGCAGAAGGCCGGCGCCAACCTCAGCACCGACACGTTCATCAAGGCCATGGACACGTTGACGGTCGAGCCCGACATGTTCGGGTCGCCGCAGACCACCTTCACAGCCACCAAGCGACTGGGTAATGATCTGTCGCGCCTGTCGCAGATCGTCGACGGCCGCTGGAAAGTGGTGGGCGACTACATCAAGCCGTGATCCTGGCCGGATCCGCACCAGGCCGCCTGCGGGCGGCCTTTTTCACGCCCGGATAATCGGCACATGACAGCAAGCAATGAATGGCTGCAGGTCGACTCGCTCGACCTCGAAGCCCAGGGCGTGGCCCGCAACGCCGAGGGCAAGGTGGTCTTCATCGAGGGCGCGCTGCCGGGCGAGCAGGTGCAGGTGCGCACCGGCCGCAGCAAGAACGCCTGGGAGCAGGGCGAAATGACGGCCTTGCGGCGCGAGAGTGCGCAGCGCGTGCGCCCCGGCTGCCCGCATTTCGGCCTGCACCCGGGCGCCTGCGGTGGCTGCAAGATGCAGCATCTGGATGCCGCCGCGCAGGTGGCCGTCAAGCAGCGGGTGCTGGAAGACAACCTGCAGCACCTGGCCAAGGTGCAGCCCGACCAATTGCTGAGACCCATCCACGGGCCGGCGTGGGGCTACCGCTACCGGGCCCGCCTGTCGGTGCGCCATGTGGCCAAGAAGGGCACGGTGCTGATCGGTTTCCACGAGCGCAAGAGCCGCTACCTGGCCGACATGCAGGTGTGCCCGGTGTTGCCGCCGCATGTCAGCGCGATGCTGATGCCGTTGCGGGCGCTGATCGGCAGCATGGACCAGCGCGACCGCCTGCCGCAGATCGAACTGGCCATCGGCCAGCGGCTGGACGGCCTGGTCACGGCCCTGGTGCTGCGCCACCTGGAGCCGTTGACGGCGGCCGATGCCGACCGGCTGCGTGCCTTTGCCGCCCAGCATGGCGTGCAGTGGTGGCTGCAGCCCAAGGGGCCTGACACGGTGCACCTGCTGGACACCGGCGGGCCGCAGACGCCGGAGCTGGCGTATGCGCTGCCCGAGTACGGCATCACCATGCCGTTCAAGCCCACCGACTTCACGCAGGTCAACCACCCGATCAACAGCGTGCTGGTGGGCCGTGCGGTGCGCCTGCTGGACCCGCGGCCGGCCGAGCGGGTGATCGACTGGTTCTGCGGCCTGGGCAATTTCACCCTGCCGCTGGCCACGCGCGCCGGGGCGGTGCTGGGCATCGAGGGCAGCGAGACCCTGGTGCAGCGCGCCCGCGACAACGCCGCGCGCAACCAGCTGGCCGGCAAGGCGCAGTTTGCTGCGCGCAACCTGTTCGAGCTGACCGCCGACGACCTGGTGGCCCAGGGCCCGGCCGACAAGTGGCTGGTCGACCCGCCGCGCGAGGGCGCGTTCGCGCTGGCCAAGGCGCTGGCCGATCTGCACGCGGCGCCGCGTGACGGTTGGCAGCCGCCGCAACGCATTGTCTACGTCAGCTGCAACCCCGCCACGCTGGCGCGCGACGCCGGCCTGCTGGTGCACCAGGCCGGCTACCGCTGCGTGGCGGCAGGGGCGGTGAACATGTTTCCGCACACGGCGCACGTGGAAAGCATGGCGGTGTTCGAGCGCGGCTGACCGCACCGCGCCGGACATGAAAAAGGGCTCCCGAGGAAGCCCTTCGTGCTGGCGCAGATGCCGGCTTATTCGCGTTCGCCGCCCGCGATGCCCAGGATGGCCAGCAGGCTCTGGAACACGTTGTAGATGTCCAGGTAGATGGCCAGCGTGGCGCTGATGTAGTTGGTTTCGCCGCCGTCGATCACGCGCTTGATGTCGAACAGCATGAAGCCCGAGAAGACCACGATGGCCAGCACCGACAGCGTCATCATCAATGCGGTGCTCTGCATGAAGATGTTGACGATGCCCGCAGCCAGCAGGATCAGGGCGCCGACAAACAGGAACTTGCCCATGCCCGACAGGTCACGCTTGATCACCGTGGCCAGGCTGGCCATGCCGATGAACACCACCGCCGTGCCGGCGAAGGCGGTCATCACCAGCGAGGCACCGTTCGAGAAGCCCAGCACCATCGCCAGCATGCGCGACAGCATCAGGCCCATGAAGAACGTGAAGGCCAGCAGCAGCACCACGCCGGTGGACGAGTGCTTGTTCTTCTCGATCGCGAACATGAAACCGAATGCGCCAGCCAGGAACAGGATCGCGGACAGGCCGCCGCCCAGCGAGGCCATGATGCCCGTGGACACGCCCACCCAGGCGCCCAGCACCGTGGGCACCATCGACAGCGCCAGCAGCCAGTAGGTGTTGCGCAGGACGCGGTTGCGATCAGCGGCCAGCGTGCCCGCCGAGCCGAAGCCGGGCAGGGTTTGCAGGCGTTGTTCGTTCATGTGGAGACCTCCAGAAGGTTGTCAGGGATGCGGCTCTGATCCGCCAACGCATTCTAAGTTCCGCAGGTGTGTCCGCGCCGTTCAGGTGCCAATCACCCTCGCGGGCTGGGGCAAACTGCCGCACCCCACATTTTCGGAGCTTCCGATGCAGACCAAATCCGTGCTGACCCTGTCCGACGTGCGTGCCATCGCCCAGGCCGCCGAGGCCGAAGCCCAAGCCAACGGCTGGGCGGTGACCATCGCCATCGTCGACGATGGCGGCCACCTGCTGTGGCTGCAGCGCCTGGACGGCGCCGCGCCGCTGTCGGCCCACATCGGCCCGGCCAAGGCCCGCACCGCCGCGCTGGGCCGGCGCGACAGCAAGGTCTACGAGGACATGATCAACCAGGGCCGCACCAGCTTTCTGAGCGCTCCGGCGCTGGAAGGCATGCTCGAAGGCGGCGTGCCCATCATGGTGGACGGGCACTGCGTGGGCGCGGTGGGCGTCAGCGGTGTCAAGAGCAGCGAAGACGCGCAGATCGCCCGCGCCGGCATCGCTGCACTCGGCTGACGGGCCGCTGGATCCGGGCAAACCCGGACCTGCTATCATTCCGAGGTTTACCCGCCACCACCGCAGCCTAGCGAAACTCCTGCGAAGTTTCCCACCGGACTTCCTGCCCAGGGCAACGCCGACACCCCATCGGCGGCGCCTCTTCGGAGCGGAGCTGGGTGTGCGCGACTTCCGGAGCCATTTCTCTTGCTGCCTGTTCTGCCCCCCGCACTTCTCGCCCTTGCAGACGGCACGGTCTTCCAGGGCATCTCCATCGGCGCCGCCGGGCACACCGTGGGCGAGGTGGTGTTCAACACCGCCTTCACCGGTTACCAGGAAATCCTCACCGACCCCAGCTACTGCCGGCAGATCGTCACCCTGACGTATCCGCACATCGGCAGCTACGGTGTCAACGAGGAAGACGTCGAAGCCACGAAGATCCATGCCGCCGGCCTGATCATCAAGGACCTGCCGGTGCGCATGTCCAACTTCCGCGCCACCAGCACGCTGGACGCCTACCTGCAGCGTGAAGGCACGGTGGCCATCGCCGGCATCGACACCCGACGGCTGACCCGGGTGCTGCGCACCAAGGGCGCGCAGAACGGCTGCATCACCAGCTTCGCGGCCGGCCACGCCATCACCCAGGCCGACATCGACACTGCCATCACCCGCGCCCAGGGCGCGCCCAGCATGGCCGGGCAAGACCTGGCCCAGGTGGTGTCGGTGAACCAAACCTACGCCTGGACCGAGACCGAATGGGCACTGGGCAGCGGCCACGGCACCTTGTCGGACGCCCGCTTTCACGTCGTGGCCTACGACTTCGGCGTCAAGCGCAACATCCTGCGCATGCTGGCCAGCCGCGGCTGCCGCGTCACCGTGGTGCCGGCCCGCACGCCCGCTGACGAGGTGCTGGCGCTGCGCCCCGACGGCATCTTCCTGAGCAACGGCCCGGGCGACCCGGAGCCCTGCGACTATGCGATTGCCGCCGCCCGCACGCTGATCGACACCGGGATTCCGACGTTCGGCATCTGCCTGGGCCACCAGATCATGGCCCTGGCCTCGGGCGCCAAGACCTTCAAGATGAAGTTCGGCCACCACGGCGCCAACCACCCCGTGAAGGATCTGGATTCCGGCCGGGTGTCGATCACCAGCCAGAACCATGGCTTCGCGGTGGACGAGAGCAGCTTGCCGCCCAATCTGCGGCCCACCCACATCAGCCTGTTCGACAACACGCTGCAGGGCCTGGCCCGCACCGACCGCCCGGCCTTCTGCTTCCAGGGCCACCCGGAAGCATCGCCCGGCCCGCATGACATCGCCTACCTGTTTGACCGCTTCACGACGCTCATGTCCGAAGTGAAGGCGGAGAAGAAGAATGCCTAAGCGCACCGATCTGAAAAGCATCCTGATCATCGGCGCCGGCCCGATCATCATCGGCCAGGCCTGCGAGTTCGACTACTCCGGCGCCCAGGCCTGCAAGGCGCTGCGCCAGGAGGGCTACCGCGTCATCCTGGTCAACAGCAACCCGGCCACGATCATGACCGACCCCGACACGGCGGACGTGACCTACATCGAGCCCATCACCTGGCAGGTGGTCGAGAAGATCATCGCCAAGGAGCGCCAGGCCCGGCCCGACGACAAGATGGCGGTGCTGCCCACCATGGGCGGCCAGACAGCGCTGAACTGCGCGCTTGACCTGCACCGCCACGGCGTGCTGGCCAAGTGGGGCGTGGAGATGATCGGCGCCAACGAGCATGCCATCGAGAAGGCCGAAGACCGGCTGAAGTTCAAGGACGCGATGACCAGCATCGGCCTGGGCTCGGCACGCAGCGGCATCGCCCACAGCCTGGACGAAGCCTGGGCGGTGCAGAAACGCATCACAGCCGAAATTGGCGGCACCGGCTTCCCGATGGTCATCCGCCCCAGTTTCACGTTGGGCGGCACCGGCGGCGGCATCGCCTACAACCCGGAAGAGTTCGAGACCATCTGCAAGCGCGGCATCGACCTGTCGCCCACCAACGAACTGCTGATCGAAGAAAGCCTGATCGGGTGGAAAGAGTACGAGATGGAAGTCGTGCGCGACCGCGCCGACAACTGCATCATCGTCTGCGCCATCGAGAACCTCGACCCGATGGGCATCCACACCGGTGACAGCATCACCGTGGCCCCGGCCCAGACGCTGACCGACAAGGAATACCAGCTGCTGCGCAACGCCAGCATCGCCA
This sequence comes from Burkholderiaceae bacterium, assembly GCA_017999135.1. Lineage (GTDB taxonomy): Bacteria > Pseudomonadota > Gammaproteobacteria > Burkholderiales > Burkholderiaceae_C > Pseudaquabacterium. The sequence goes on along the minus strand of JAGOBT010000031.1, from coordinate 1,011 downwards.
TCCTGCGCGAGATCGGCGTGGACACCGGTGGCAGCAACGTGCAGTTCTCGATCAACCCGAAGGACGGCCGCATGGTCGTCATCGAGATGAATCCGCGGGTGTCGCGCTCGTCGGCGCTGGCGTCCAAGGCCACCGGTTTCCCGATTGCCAAGATCGCCGCCAAGCTGGCCGTGGGCTACACGCTGGATGAACTGCGCAACGACATCACCGGCGGTGCCACGCCGGCGTCGTTTGAACCGTCGATCGACTACGTGGTGACGAAGATCCCGCGTTTCGCGTTCGAGAAATTCCCGGCCGCCGACCCGCACCTGACCACGCAGATGAAGAGTGTGGGCGAGGTGATGGCCATGGGCCGCACCTTCCAGGAAAGCTTCCAGAAGGCGCTGCGCGGCCTGGAGACCGGCATCGATGGCCTCACCGAACGGTCGACCGACCGCGACGAGATCATCGAAGAGATCGGCGAGGCCGGCCCCGAGCGCGTCCTGTACGTGGCCGATGCCTTCCGCATCGGGCTGACGCTGGACGAGATCTTCGAAGAAACGGCCATCGATCCCTGGTTCCTGGCCCAGATTGAGGACCTGGTGGCGACCGAGAGGCTGCTGCAGGCCCGCACCCTGTCCAGCCTGAGTGCCGCCGAGCTGCACTGGGCCAAGCAGAAGGGCTTCTCCGACAAGCGCCTGGGCAAGTTGCTGAACAGCAACCAGCACGATGTGCGCCGCGCCCGCCATGCGCTGGGCGTGCGGCCGGTCTACAAGCGGGTGGACACCTGCGCGGCCGAGTTCGCCACCCAGACCGCCTATCTCTACAGCTGCTACGAGACGGTGGACGGCGAATGCGAGTCCGAGCCGACCAACCGCAAGAAGATCATGGTGCTGGGCGGCGGACCCAACCGCATCGGCCAGGGCATCGAGTTCGACTACTGCTGCGTGCATGCGGCGCTGGCGATGCGCGATGACGGCTACGAGACCATCATGGTCAACTGCAACCCGGAGACGGTGTCCACCGACTACG
>JAGOBT010000444.1:1505-3650 GCA_017999135.1 Burkholderiaceae bacterium | reverse complement strand
GCCCACCACCTGGATGCGCGGGAAGCGCAGCAGGATCTCCTCCCACAGGATCTTCAGCTGCAGCTCGGCCAGGCGGTTGCCCACGCAGCGGTGGATACCGAAGCCGAAGCTCAGGTGCTGGCGCGGCCGCAGCCGGTCGATCACCAGGGCCTCGGGTTGGTCGATCACCGATTCATCGCGGTTGCCCGACAGGTACCACATCACCACCTTGTCGCCCTTGCGGATCTGCTGGCCGCCGACAACGGCATCGGCCAGCGCGGTGCGGCGCATGTGCGGCAGCGGGGTCTGCCAGCGGATGATCTCGGGCACCAGGCTGTCGACCAGCGCCGGGTTGGCGCGCAGCTTGGCCCATTCGCCCGGGTGCTGGTGCAGGGCCAGCACGCCGCCGGTCATGCTGTTGCGGGTGGTGTCGTTGCCGCCCACGATCAGCAGCAGGATGTTGCCCAGGAACTCTTGCGGGCTCATGTTGCGCGTGGCCGGGCCGTGGGCCAGCATGCTGATCAGGTCGGGCCCGGGGTCGGCATTCACCCGCTGGTTCCACAGCTTGCCGAAGTAGGCCGCGCACTGGCCCAGTTCGGCCAGCCGGGCCTCGGGGCTGGCGGTGATCTTGTCGGTGCCGGGCACCGAGGTGGCCACGTCCGACCAGCGGGTGAGCTTGTGGCGCTCGTCGAACGGAAAGTCGAACAGCGTGGCCAGCATCTGCGTGGTCAGCTCGATCGACACCCGCTCCACCCAGTTGAAGGGCTCGTCGCGCGGCAGGCTGTCGAGCACGCGCTGGGTGCGCTGGCGGATGGTGCCGGCAAAGGCCGCCAGGTTGGCAGGCGCCACGATGGGGCTGACCGTCTTGCGCTGTTCATCGTGCTTGGGCGGGTCCATCGCGATGAACATCTGCAGGCGCGCGTCCATCGGCCCGTCGAACAGGCTGATGCCGCCGTTGGTCCAGTCCGACGAGAACACCGCGTGGTTGGTGTCCACCGCCATGATGTCGTTGTAGCGGGTGACCGACCAGAAGCCGCCGTAGAAGGCGTTTTCGTGCCAATGCACCGGCGCGTCGCGCCGCAGGCGGGCGAAGTAGTGGCCGATGCTGTCGTCCTGGTAGAGCCGCGGCTTGGTCACGTCGATCTGGTCCAGCGGCAGGCTGAAGGCCTCGTCGCGGGCACGCTGGTCGGCGGCCTGGCGTTCGGCCAGCCAGTCGGTGGCAGCGGGGGTGTCGTGGCTGTGCATGGTGGTGGGCGAAGGCGGATGGGGCACGGGCGTGCTCAGGGCCGTGCCAACATCGGCACGGCGGCGAAGTCCGGAGTCTCGCCCAGCCATGGGCCTGGGGACAACCCTGATCACCCTGCCCGCATGCCTGCTTCTTGATCTGCATCTGCCCGCACCATGACCATGGCCGCCCCCATCCTGCTGATCACCGGTGCCAGCCGTGGCATCGGCGCCGCCACCGCCCGCCTGGCCGCCGCCCGCGGCTGGGACGTGGCCATCAACTACGCCCGCGACGCCGCGGCTGCCGAGGCGGTGGCCGCCGACGTGCGCCGCGCCGGCCGGCGCGCCATCACCGTGCCGGCCGACGTGGCCGACGAGGCTGCGGTGCTGGCCATGTTCGCCCGCGTGGATACCGAACTGGGCCCGCTGGCCGGCCTGGTGAACAACGCCGGCATCGTGGCGATGAAGGCGCGGCTCGACGAGATGGACGTGGCCCGCTGGCAGCGCATGTGGGCCGTCAACCTGACCGGCAGCCTGCTGTGCGCCCGCGAGGCGGTGCGCCGCATGAGCACCCGCCACGGTGGCGCGGGTGGGGCCATCGTCAACCTGGGCAGCGTGGCCGCGCGCATCGGGTCCCCGGCGATGTATGTCGACTACGCCGCCAGCAAGGGGGCGATCGACACCTTCACCATCGGCCTGGCGCAGGAGGTGGCGGCCGAGGGCATCCGGGTGAATGCGGTGCGCCCCGGCATCATCGACACCGACATCCATGCCGACAGCGGCGACCGCGGCCGGCCGCAGGCCGCGGCGGCCGTCATCCCGATGGGCCGGCCCGGCACCGCCGACGAGATCGCCGCTGCCGTGCTGTGGCTGCTGTCGGCCGAGGCCAGCTATGCCACCGGCGCCATCCTGGACGTGGGGGGTGCGCGCTGAGCGCGCTGC
>JAGOBT010000444.1:0-1405 GCA_017999135.1 Burkholderiaceae bacterium | reverse complement strand
GGAAGCGGCAGCAGCTGCGCCGCTCAACCCTTCGCGTCAGCCACGCACTTCTTGGTGAAGCTGGTCTTGGCAGCACCCGCCAGCTTCTTCTCGGCGGCTTGCTTGTCGCAGTCAGCCTTGGCGTCGGGCTTGGCGGCGGCGGCAGCGCTCGGCCCGCCATCGGCCACGCACTTCTTGGTGAAGCTGTTCTTGGCGGCACCTGCCAGCTTCTTCTCGGCAGCCGCCTTGTCGCAGGCCGCGGCCGCGGGCGACGCGCTAGCGCTGTCGGCATTGCACTTCTTCAGGAAGCTGGTCTTGGCAGCGCCGGCCAGCTTCTTGTCCTCGGCCTGCTTGTCGCAGCTGTCGGCGGCCTGGGCCAGGCCGACACACAGGAACAGGGCAGCCACAGCGGCGGTGATCTTCTTGAACATGGGAACTCCTCGTCCTCGGGTGGTGAATGGCTCAACGGCCGACGGACATTGGAGCAGAGCCCCCCGGCGCCGGCAATCACACAACGCGGCGGCGCGGGCGGCGGTGCACCGCCCAAGCGTCAAAGAATGCGCCGCGGATGGGCCAGCTGCTCATGGGCGGCATGCAGCCGCCGCACCAGCACATGGATGAAGGCCGCGTCGAACAGGTGGCGGGTGGACGGGCTCAGCACCTCCACCGCCTCGGGGGTGAAGGTGATGGTGGTGGCCGGCTCGGCGACGATCACGTCGGCGCTGTGCACCCGCAGGTCGGGGCTGGGCGCCAGGTAGGCCATTTCGCCCACCGAGGTGCCCGCGCCCAGCTGCGCCACGCGCTGGCCGTCGCGGTACACGTCGATGCGGCCCTGGGCGATGATGTGGAAGGTGTTGCCCTCGTCGCCCTTGCGGTACAGCGCGGCGCCATAGCGGTGGCGCAGCCACTGGGCACGGTGCACCACCTCCCACAGCTCCACGTCGCCGAAGCCCTTGAAGAAGTCCAGCGTGCGCAGCAGGTTGAAGCGCTCCGAGTCCAGCACGTCCTGCAGGCGTCCCACCGGCACCTCCCCGTTGGCCACCAGCAGCGACCATTCACGCGCAAAGCAGTCCCAGTCGGCCGGGCGCCGCGACGGCTGCTTGGACAGCGCCTGGCGCAGCAACGCGTCCATGCGCGGCGGCACACCCTCGCGCAGGCCGGCCAGCGGCACCGGCTCGGCGTGGTAGATCTGGTGCATCAGCGCCACCTGGTTGGGCGCGTCGAACGGCGGGCGGCCGCTGACCAGGTGGTACAGCACCGCCGCCAGCGCATACATGTCGGCGCGGGTGTCCAGCGTGCTGCCGTCCAGCTGCTCGGGCGGCATGTAGGCCAGTGAGCCGACACGGAAGACCTGGGTGCGGTCGCTGGTCTGGTCGAACACGCTGCCGAAGTCGGTGATCTTGATGTCGGTGATCTGGTCGTCCTT
>JAGOBT010000443.1 GCA_017999135.1 Burkholderiaceae bacterium | reverse complement strand
GTTCAGCACCAGCGGCTTGCCGGTGACGGCGTTACGCCCGCCGGGATAGCCGGCCTCGGCCAGCAGCACCTTGGCCTCGTCGACCGACCGGCGCTGCACCTTGCCGCCTACCAGCTTGTGAGTGACCGGGTTGTGGAAGGGGCGGCCATCCACCAACGCGCCTTCGCGCGACCCGAACAACCCCGGCGGAAACGGGCTGTGCGCCGCCACGCCGCCCTTGTGCTTGAAGATGCGGCCGTAGCCCTCTTCATAGTCGATCACGATGGCCAGAGCCTGGCGCAGCTTGCGATTCTTCTCGGACTGCTCGGGCGTGGCACCCCTGCCCACCACCGGGTCCAGCATGTTGAAGCCCAGGTACCAGTTGCTGATGTCGGTGGTCAGCGGAAACTGGAAGCCACGCGCCTTGAACAGCGCCGCCACCGCGTCGGAATCATCCGCATCATTGCGGAAGTCCACGCCCCATTCGGGCCGCTCGATCTCGGGCACGTCCAGGTAGCCCTGCTTGAACTTCTCCTTGCGCGCCACCTTTTCCTTCTCGATGGTGACGTACAGGGTGTCGATGAAGGGCATGCGCTTGCCGCAGTCGTCGAGCAGGCCGGCCTCACGGTCGCCGGGCATGCCGTCGCAGGGGTAGAGGTCTTCGCGGTAGTTCGGGTTGCGCACCATCACATGGCGGCGGTCGCGCACGAACTCCTTCATCATGTACGGCCCGCTGCCCACCGGCCACTGGTTCAGGCTGAGGCCCGCCTCGTTCATGCCGGGCTGGGCATAGAAGGCATCGGCCTCCCAGGGGATGGGCGCGGTGAAGGCCAGCGCCATCCAGTAGTTCCACTGCGGGTATTTCCCTTTCAACCGGATCCGCAGCAGGTGCTTCTCGGGCGCGGTGGCACCGGCCAGCGGCCAGCGGCGGAAGTCCAGAAAGGGCTTGTCGCGGATGTCTTCGGGCAGCCCGGCCAGCAGCTTGTCGTCTTCACGCTTGACCAGCGCCGCATAGTCCTTGAGGCCAATCACGTACTCGGCGAACACCGCATACACCGGCGCCTCGATGCGGGTGGTGGCATGCCGCTTGATCGCGTAGACGAAGTCGTCGGCCACCACCTCACGGGTGCCCTGGTGCTCGAAGTCCCAGGGCGACCGGCGATCGCCCAGCGTGGCACGGGTCAGTGGCGCATCGGAGTGGTAGCGGTACTTGCCCTGCGCATCGACCGCAAACGCCGGGTGCGGCTGGTAGCGCATGCCGGGCTTGATCGGCACGTCGTAGACGCTCTCGGCGATCGCATCGGCCGGGGCGTCGTCGGGCAGGACCTGGCCGTCCTTGTCCAGGTAGCGCGGCTTGGTGACAGCGGCGGCGGCCTTGGGCACCAGCTGGTACGGGCGCTTCAGGTAGTGGTAGCCGTAGGGCGGGTCGTACACCTGCATGGTGTAGGCCGACTCGGGGTTGCTGTAGGACGCGGTCGGGTCCAGGTAGCGCGGAGAGCGTTCGTCGAACGAATAGAACAGCGTGTTCTCGCGCTCAGCCCCCAGCGGGTAGGGGTTGTTGTTGCAGCCCGCCGCCAGCAGGCCGGCGGCCAGGGCCAGCGCCAGGCCGGCGCGGCGCCACAACGGGGTGCAGAACACAACGATGCCGCGCATGCGGACAGCTCCTGGAGCAAATCGACGGCGGGGGCCTGGTCAGCCCCCGCCTGTCAGCCATGAATGACATCGCCTCGACAGGGCCTGCTTGTGGCCGACCCTTGCGAGGCGATGGCGCCATTCTAGGCGGCGGCCCGTGCCCCACCACCCGGGTTTCAGCCCATGGCCCGGGCTTTGGATGCGCCGCTCTACCCCCCGGCCTGCGGGGTCACCAGCCCAGCAGCACATCCCGCCCCTGCACCACCAACTGCACCTTGGCACCCACCGGCAACGTCAGCTTGGTGGGCACATGGCCGAACGGCAGGCCAGTCAGGATGGGCGTGGCACACACGCTGCGCAGGTGGGCCACGGCGGTCTTCAGCGTGTAGCCGCGGTCCAGCGGGCTCTTGCGCCAGCCGCTGAAATCCCCCAGCAGCACCGCTTTCTGCTGCGCCAGCACACCGGCCTGGTGCAGCTGCAGCAGCGCACGCTCCACGCGGTAGGGATGTTCATTGATGTCTTCCAGGAACAGCACGCCGCCACGCACCTTGGGCCAGTGCGGCGTGCCCAGCAGGCTTTGCACCATCGCCAGGTTGCCGCCCCAGAGCCGGCCCTGCACGTCCAGCCCGTCGAAGCCGGCCTCGGTGCGGAAGCCCACTGCCTCCAGCTCGCCCGACATCGCCTCGGTGAAGCAGCCCACCGTCACCTCGTCGGTGCCGCCAGCGTCGTCGGCGCGGCCGAAGTCGTCGCAGGCCATCGGGCCCTGCCAAAGGCCGTGGTGGTTGGTGGCACCGGTGTGCGCCAGCAGCCCCAGCTGCAGCGCGGTGATGTCGCTGTGGCCCACCCAGCGCGTGCCCTGCGCCACCGACCGGGCCAGCAGCGGCCAGTCGATGCGGCCGAGCAGCCGGGTGAGGCCATAGCCGCCGCGGCAGGCCATCGCCACCGACGGCGCCGCCGCCGCCACGCGGTGGATGGCGGCCAGGCGGGCGTCGTCGTCGCCGGCAAAGCGCTGGTGGCGGCCCTTCACGCTGGCGTCCATCGTCACCGTGAAGCCCAGTGCGCCCAGGCGCTGGCGCGCCAGCGTCAGCGCGGCGGTGCGCAGTTCCACCCCGGCGGGTGCGTAGACGTGCAAGCTGCTGGGCTGGGTCATCGGGGGTCCTGGGGCGGCGGGTCGGCGGGCCCGGCGTGGTGGTGCAGTTCGGTGGTCTCGCCCACCGGGATGGCCGGCAGGTCGGCGCCGGGCGGGCCGGCGGCGCGCAGCGCATCGCGTTCGGCACGCTGCTGGGCACGCCGCTCGGCGAAGAACTGGCGCAGCAGCGCCGACGCGGGCTCGGCCAGCACGCCGCCCACCAGCGTGGTGTGGTGGTTCAGCAGCGGCTGGGCAAACAGGTTGACCACCGAGCCGGCGGCACCGGTCTTGGGGTCGGGCGCGGCGAACACCACGCGCTGGAAGCGGGCATGCAGCAAGGCCATGGCGCACATGGCGCAGGGCTCGAGCGTGACGTAGAGCGTGCAGCCGGGCAGGCGGTAGTTCTGCAGCAGCTGGGCCGCATGGCGCAGCGCCACGATCTCGGCGTGCGCGGTCGGGTCGTGCGTGGTGATCGGCCGGTTGTAGCCGGTGGCCAGCACCTGCGGGCCCTGCGCGGTGTGCTGCAGGATCACCGCGCCCACCGGCACTTCACCGGCCAGCTGCGCGTTCAGCGCCTGGTCCAGCGCCAGGCGCATGCCCAGTTCGTCGGCAGGGGTCGGGGTGTCGGGCATCCGCAGGGTGGCAGCGTCGGTCGGGCCGCCGATGGTACGGCCCGTGGCGGGCACAATCGGCATAGGGGGCCTCCATGATAGGAGGCGCCCCTGCCACACCACCCGGCGTGCGGGTCCGCACCGGGCGGTTCGAGAGCTTGAGGTCAGGAGAGTCGGGGCGAACCCAGCCGGTCGAAGTAGGCAATGGTCAACACGCTGTTGATGGCACCCCGGCTGTTTCGCCACCAGCGGTGGCAGTTGCCGGCCACTTGCGTGGCGGCATCGTCCGTAGCGCCCAGCGCCTTGAGT
>JAGOBT010000442.1 GCA_017999135.1 Burkholderiaceae bacterium | reverse complement strand
GTCCGACCTGCCGGGGCTGGAGATTGCCGGCACCATCATCGGTGGCGACGCAGCTGAACTGGCCGCGGCCGGTTTCAAGCTGGGCGACCGGGTGTGCGCGCTGGTGGCGGGCGGCGGCTATGCCGAACGCTGCACCGCGCCCATCCCGCAGTGCCTGCCGGTGCCGGCGGGGTTCACCGACATCGAGGCCGCCAGCCTGCCGGAGACCTTCTTCACCGTCTGGTCCAACGTCTGGGACCGCGGCCGCCTGCAGGCCGGTGAAACCCTGCTGGTGCAGGGCGGCTCCAGCGGCATCGGCGTCACCGCCATCCAGCTGGCCAAGGCCATGGGCAGCAAGGTGATCGTCACCGCCGGCAGCGACGACAAGGTGGCCGCCTGCATGGCGCTGGGCGCCGATGTCGGCATCAACTACAAGACGCAGGACTTCGTCGCCGAGGTGCAGGCCGCCACCGGTGGGCAGGGCGCCCATGTCGTGCTCGACATGGTGGCTGGCGACTATCTGGCGCGCGAACTGCAGTGCGTGGCCGACGACGGCCGCATCGTCATCATCGCGGTGCAGGGCGGCGTCAATTGCGCCGTCAATGCCGGCGAGGTGCTGCGCCGCCGTCTCACCATCACCGGCAGCACGCTGCGGCCGCGGCCCATCGCCTTCAAGGGTGCCATCGCCGCGGCATTGCGCCAGCATGTCTGGCCGCTGCTGGAAGCCGGCCGCATCAAGCCGGTCATCCACACCGTGTTCCCCGCGGCCCAGGCCGCCCAGTCCCATGCGCTGATGGAATCCAGCCAGCACGTGGGCAAGATCATGCTCGACTGGACAGTCTGAGCAGTGCAAGCAAGGACCGACACCATGCGTCGCAAATTCGTCGCCGGCAACTGGAAGATGAACGGCAGCCATGCTGCCAACGCCGAACTGCTGGCCGGCATCACCGCGGCACGGCCCTTTGGCTGCGACGTGGCGGTGTGCGTGCCTTTCCCGTACCTGTCGGAGGCCGCCGTGGCCCTGGCCGGCAGCGACGTGCGCTGGGGCGCGCAGGATTGCTCGGTGCATGCATCGGGTGCCTACACCGGTGAAGTGTCGGCCGGCATGCTGGCCGAGTTCGGTTGCCGCTATGTGATCGTCGGCCACAGCGAGCGCCGCCAGTACCACGGCGAGACCGACCAGCTGGTGGCCGACAAGGCCAAGGCCGCGCTGGCCAAGGGCGTCACGCCCATCGTCTGCGTCGGCGAGACCCTGGCCCAGCGCGAGGCCGGCGAGACCGCGGCGGTGGTCAAGCGCCAGCTGTCGGCGGTGATCCACACGCTGGCCCACTGCGCCGGCGAGATGGTGGTGGCCTATGAGCCGGTGTGGGCCATCGGCACCGGCAAGGTGGCCAGCCCCGAGCAGGCCCAGGCCGTGCATGCCCTGCTGCGCGCCCAGTTGAAGGCAGCCACGCCCAAGGCCGATGCGATGCAGATCCTCTACGGCGGCAGCATGAAGCCCGACAACGCGGCCAGCCTGCTGGCCCAAGCCGACATCGACGGCGGCCTGATCGGCGGCGCCGCTCTCAAGGCGGCCGACTTCGTCGCCATCTGCCGCGCCGCGGGCTGACCGCCCGGCCGCGCAGACATCAAGTTTTCTGGAGCAATCAAGACATGCTAGTTTGGATGAACCTCGTGCTGGCGGTGCAGCTGCTGGCTGCCATCGCGATGATCGGCCTGGTGCTGGTGCAGCACGGCAAGGGTGCCGACATGGGTGCGTCGTTCGGCAGTGGTGCGTCGGGCAGCCTGTTCGGCGCCACCGGCAGTGCCAACTTCCTGTCGCGGTCCACGGCTGTCTGTGCCGCCGTCTTCTTCGTCTGCACGCTGGCGCTGGCCTACATGTCCAACAGCGTGGCAGGCCGCGCGCCGACCGAAGGCAGCAGCATCCTGGAGCGTGCCGCACCGGCCAGCGCGCCAGCGGCCAGCGCAGCCGTGATCCCCGCCGCGCCGCTGCCTGCCGCAGCGTCGGCGCCGGGCACCATCCCCACCAAGTGACGACGGCGGGGTACGCGCCTCACGCTGGTGCAAGTACCCGACCGCCGCTCCCCACAAACCCTCAGATGTGGGGATTTCCGAGATAGAATTCAAGGCTGTTCAGCGAGCAACACCTCACGCAAGCTGAGCGGTCATGCAGTGGGTCAGGCCTTGGGTCTGGCGCCTGTGCCGTCGTGGTGAAATTGGTAGACACGCTATCTTGAGGGGGTAGTGGCGAAAGCTGTGCGAGTTCGAGTCTCGCCGACGGCACCAACCCGGTTTCTGGCAAGCCAGCCTCTCATCCGGCACTGGCTTGTGCGCCCTCCGTCACTGCAGGGAGCTAGAGCGGCGCACCGCAGGCAGCCACGCCATGGCTGCGGGCGGCGCGCCATTTTTTTGGCCGGATGAGCTTGCACCGATCATTGCCGCCGACACCATGGACCTGCAACAGTACCTCCCTGTCCTTCTGTTCATCCTGGTGGGTGTGGCCGTTGGCGTCGCGCCGCAGCTGCTGGGCTTCCTGCTCGGGCCGCAGCGGCCGGATGCGGCCAAGAACAGCCCCTACGAGTGCGGCTTCGAAGCGTTTGAAGATGCCCGCATGAAGTTCGACGTGCGCTACTACCTGGTGGCCATCCTCTTCATCCTGTTCGACCTGGAAATCGCCTTCCTCTTTCCCTGGGCCGTCGCCTTGCGTGACATCGGGGCGTCAGGCTTCTGGGCCATGATGATCTTCCTCGCCATCCTCGTGGTGGGCTTCATCTACGAGTGGAAGAAGGGCGCACTGGACTGGGAATGATGGAGCCCCTCGACCGACGAGTACGTCGGCCGATCCCCCAAGGGGATGCGGGCCGGCTTGGGAGCGGCCCGGCGCACGGCCCGCACCCGCTAACCAACATGGATATCTGCCATGGGCATTGAAGGCGTCCTGAAGGAAGGCTTTGTCACCACCTCGGTCGACAAGCTGATCAACTGGTCGAAGACCGGCTCGCTGTGGCCGATGACCTTCGGTCTGGCCTGCTGCGCGGTGGAAATGATGCACGCTGGCGCAGCGCGCTACGACATCGACCGCTTCGGCATGCTGTTCCGCCCCAGCCCCCGGCAAAGCGACCTGATGATCGTGGCCGGCACGCTGTGCAACAAGATGGGCCCGGCCCTGCGCAAGGTGTACGACCAGATGGCCGAGCCGCGCTGGGTGCTGAGCATGGGCTCCTGCGCCAACGGCGGCGGCTACTACCACTACAGCTATTCGGTGGTGCGCGGCTGCGACCGCATCGTGCCGGTCGATGTCTACGTGCCGGGCTGCCCGCCCACGGCGGAGGCGCTGCTCTACGGCATCCTGCAGCTGCAGGCCAAGATCCGCCGTGAAAATACGATTGCCCGGGCCTGAGGCCACACACGCGCCATGACCCAACGACTGGACAAGCTGCAGGCGGCGCTGGAAGCGGCGCTGGGCGACAAGATCAAGGCCCTGCACCGGGCCCGCGGCGAGATCACGCTGACCGTGACGGCCGCCCATTACCTGGCGGTGGCCACCCGGCTGCGCGACGACCCCGCGCTGAAGTTCGAGCAACTGATCGACCTGTGTGCGCTCGACTACAGCAGCTGGAAGGACCAGCCCTGGGACGGCCCGCGCTACTGCGTCGTCACCCACCTGCTGAGCGTCAGCCTGA
>JAGOBT010000440.1 GCA_017999135.1 Burkholderiaceae bacterium | reverse complement strand
CCCAGCTCGATCACCGCCAGCGCGTAGTAGCTGCTCCAGTTGTAGCGGGTGACGGCATAGAAGTTCTGCGTACCGGCCACATGGCTGGGCGCGGCATCGCCGTTCTGCAGCTCCACCAGCGCCATCGGGCCGGTGTGGGCGGCGCCGGCGGCATCCAGCACCGCGCCGCGCTCGGCCATCTGTGCGGCGGTGAAGCTGGGCAGGATGTCGGGCGCCAGCAGGGCGGCGCGGTCGGCGGTGTCCACCGGCGGCTTCACCGCATAGTGGGTGGGCATGCCGCGCTGCCAGCCATGCTCGGCCAGGTAGTGGGCCACGCTGCCGATCACGTCGGCCGGATTGTTGGCCATGTCGATGTGGCCATCGCCGTCGAAATCGACCGAGAACCGATTGATGCTGCCGGGCATGAATTGCCCCAGGCCGATGGCGCCAGCGAACGAGCCCTTGATCGACGTGGGCGCCACCTGCTCGGTGTGTGCCAGCCGCAGGAACTGGCCCAGTTCGTCGCGGAAGAAGGCACTGCGGTCCTTGCGGCCGGTGGGGAAGTCCAGGCTCAGCGTGGCCAGGGCATCGAGCACGCGGAAGTTGCCGGTCACGCGGCCGTAGAAGGTCTCCACGCCGATGATGCCCACCACCACGCTGGCGGGCACGCCGTAGCGGGCTTCGGCTTCGTCCAGCCAGCGCTGGTGGGTGGCCCAGAAGGTGGCGCCGGCCTGCACCCGTGCCGGCTCGATGAAGCGGGCCCGGTAGGCGGCCCAGTTCTTGGCCGTGCCGGCCGGCGGCGGCATGATCAGCCGCGCCACCGCCGGCTGGTAGCGGGCCTGCGCCAGCTGCGCCCGCACCCAGTCGGGTGCCAGGCCGTGCCGTTCGGCCAACTGGTCGGCCAGGGCCATGGCGTCTTCGCGACCGCCGTAGGTGACGGCATCGGGCGCGCTGTCGGCCCGCGCCGCCTGCGCCACCTTGGGGCTGCTCACCTTGCCGCCCCGGGCCGTTGCCGCCTTCGGCTTCGTGGCGGGTTTGGCAGGCTTGCCCGCCTTGGCCGGCTGGGCCCGCACCGTGGGCGACGACACCGCCTGCGCGGACGCCGGCTGGGCCCAGGCCAGGGCCCAGGCGATGATCAGCACGCCGGCTGCGGCACGCCAGGCAACAGGGGTGGCGTGGGCGCTGGGCGGCATGGCCGAGATTATCCGGGTGTGGCGCTGCGCAGCCGGGCGGCCTCGGCCGACAGCCGGGCCCACCATTGGCGGTCGGGCAGGCGGGCCGGGGCGCCGGGGGCATAGCGCCACTGGTCCAGCGCCTCCAGCGATTGCGCCAGCGCCTCGCCGGCCGCGCCGTGGCGGTTGCGCACCAGGGTGGCCAGGGTGCGTGGCGGGTGATGCGGCTGGGCGTCGATGCCCACGCTGCGCAACCTGGCCGCCAGCAGGCCCTGCAGCCGCTGCCAGGGGTCTTGCCGGCGGCGGTCGAACCAGGCCCACAGCGCGCCGGCGGTGGCAGCCGCCGACAGCACGATCACCAGCGCCCGCGTCAGGTCGGCCCAGTCGGGCTGGCGCACGCCCAGGCGCGCCAGCAGGTCGAACTGCCGGGTGCGCGAATAGCCCATCACCCACTGGTTCCAGCGGCTGTCCAGCAGCTCCCAGGCGCGGCGGATCTGGGTGGCCAGCGCCGGGTTCATGCTCTGCAGTGCGCCGGCCACCAGGCCGGGCGGTGGCGGCAGCGGCCGGCTGGCGCGCACCCGCTCGGGCGCCACCGCGGCGGTGGGGTCGGCGCGCTGCCAGCCCTGGCCGGGCACCCAGTATTCGGCCCAGGCATGGGCATGGCTCTGCCGCACCACGCGGAAGCCGTCGGCATCGGGTGGCTCGGCGCCCTGGTAGCCGGTGACCACCCGCGCCGGCACGCCCAGCGCCCGCAGCACCACCACGAAGGCGGTGGCGAAGTGCTCGCAGAAGCCCTCGCGCCGGTCGAGCCAGAACTCGTCGATGGCATCCCGGCCATAGAAGCCGGGCTGCAGCGTGTACACATAGTCGGCCTGGCGGATGTGCGCCAGCAGCGCCGCAGCCAGCGTGCGCGCGTCCACGTCGCCCAGCTGCGCACGCAGCTGCCGTGCCCAGGCCAGGGTGCGCGGGTTGTAGCCGTCGGGCAGGTCACGTTGCGCGGCCAGTTCATGCGGCTCGCTCTGCTGGCCGTGGCTGTAGCGCGTCCAGGCGCGGGCCTGCAGGCGCAGGCGCTCGCCCACCAGCCGGTCGGTGTGCCACAGCAAGTCGTCGCCCAGCCACAGCGACCAGTCGGGCAGCTGCTGCTGGATGGCCGGGTCGGGCGGTGTGGCCTCCAGCAGGGGCAGCAGCGGCAGGCGGATGGGTTCGAGCATCAGCTCGTAGGCCACCGGCGCGCCGGCCACCCGCAGGTCCAGCGGCCGTTGTGCCTGGCGCCGGCCGGCAAAGACCGGCGGCTGCCACTCGGTGCCGTTGAAGCGCGACAGCACCGGCCCGCGGAAGTACAGCGCCTCGTTCGGCGGTGTGGCGCCCGTGAAGCGGACGCGGAAGGCGATGGTCTCGTCATTGGCCAGGTCGGCCACGCCGCCCAGGCGCAGCGTGCCCGACAGGCCGGTGCGCCCGCCCGCATCCTGGGGCAGGCCCCACAGCGGGCCGAAGCGTGGAAACAGCAGGAACAGCGCCGCCATCAACGGCACGCCCAGCAGGGCCGAGCGCGCCGCCAGCGCCGCCGCGCGCCACAGCGGCGGCTTGCCCACCGGCATGTTGGCCAGCACCAGCGCCGTCAGCAGGCCCCAGGTGGCCAGCGCCATGTGCAGCGCCATCAGCAGCGACTGCGAGTACAGGCAATGCGTCAGCACCAGGAAGAAGCCGAGGAAGAAGATCACCATCGCGTCGCGGCGGGCGCGCAGCTCCAGCGTCTTCAGGGCCATCAGCACCACCAGCAGGGTGACGCCGGCCTCCTTGCCCAGCAGGGTGCGCTCGGACCAGGCGGTGAGCGCCACCGCCACCGCCAGCACCAGCGCCACCTTCCAGCGGCTGGGCAGCGGTCCGCTGGTCAGCGCCAGCTGGGCCCGCCACAGCAGCACCACCACGGTGAGCGCGCCGCACCAGGGCGCCAGGTGCAGCAGGTGGGGCAGCACCGTCCAGCCGATCAGCACCAGCTGGAACAGGGTGTCACGGGTTTCGCGTGGCCACTGGCGCCAGGCGCCCAGGCGGGCGCGCAGCACGGTGGAGGGCGGCGCAGCCTCGCTGGCCATGCTCATCGACCCACCGGCTGGCACAGGGCCAGTGCTTCCAGCGCCGCGCGGCGCTGGCCTTCGCCGCTGGCCTGCGGCAGTTCCTGCCCCGGCAGGCGCAGGCCGAAGCCCAGCCCGCTGCGCTCGGCGGCCAGTACCCAGGCGGCCAGGCGCGACAGGCGGGCCTCGCTGTCCAGCGCGCCGGCGGCGGCGTAGTCCAGCACCAGGGCCTGGGCGGCGCTGGCGCTGGTGTCGCGGGTGACCAGCTCGCCGGTGCGGGCCACCTTCTTCCACACCACCTGGCGCAGCGGGTCGCCGCGGCGGTAGGCGCGCACGCCTTCGAATTCCCCCCCGGTGCCGCTGCGGGCCTGCAACTCGTGGCCACCGCTGGGCTGGCCGGGCGGCAGCGGCTGGGCCGGGGTTTCCGGCGCCGGGTAGACGAGCGCGGTGGCCGCTGGCCGCCAGA
>JAGOBT010000441.1 GCA_017999135.1 Burkholderiaceae bacterium | reverse complement strand
CGCAGCCGCATCGCCAGCGCCAGCGCCAGCGCGCACCAGGCCAGCAGGAAGTAGTAGTGCTGCAGGTTGCCCTTCAGCGCGTGGCCGAAGATCGACACGCCGGGCACGCCGCGCAGGCCCGAGGTGCCGCCGGTCACCGGCTCCCAGTGCACCAGCACCAGCTGCACGATCTCGCCGAAGGCGATGGTCGCCATCGCCAGGTAGTAGGCGCGCAGCTTCAGCGTGGGCACGCCCAGCACCAGGCTGCACAGGCCGGTGGCCAGTGCGGCCAGTGGCAGCGCCAGCCAGAAGTTCAGGCCGTTCATCGTGGCCAGCGCGGTGACGTAGGCGCCGATGCCCCAGAACGCCGCCTGGCCGAAGTTGATCTGCCCGCAGTAGCCGGTGATGAAGTTCAGCCCGAGCACGACGATCAGGCTGATCAGCCCCAGGTTGACCAGCTGCAGCAGGTACTTGCCGGGCAGCAGGTGCGGCAGTGCCAGCAGCGCCAGCAGGCCGACCACGGCGAGCAGGCCGTTGCGGCGGAGGTTGGAGGGCGCGGGCAGCGCCAGGCTCGTGGTCATACGCGCTCGCTCTGCTTTTCGCCGAACAGCCCCTGCGGCCGCACGAACAGGAAGGCCACCATCAGCAGGAAGGCGAAGGCGTCGCGGAAGTTCGACGAGATGTAGCCCGCGGCCAGCGCCTCCACCACGCCGAGCAGCAGCCCGGCGATGACGGCGCCGTAGAGGTTGCCGAAGCCGCCGATGACGCTGACGACGAAGGCCTTCAGCCCCAGCGGCCCGCCCATCGCCGGCTCGGCGAGGAACAGCGGCGCCACCAGCAGGCCGCCGGCACCGGCCAGCATCGCGCCGAGCATGAAGGCCACGGCCACCGTGTGGTGCACGCGCACGCCGACCAGGCGCGCCATCTCCATGTCCTGCGAGGTGGCCTGGATCATGCGGCCGAAGCGTGTGCGCATCAGGAACCACCATTGCGCCGCCAGCAGCACCGCGGTGGTGGCGAAGATGAACACCACGTGCTTGGACAGCGCCACGTCGCCCAGCTTCCACTGCGCCGAGCCGAAGGGCGAGGGCACCGATTGCGGCAGCGGGCCGAAGACGATCAGCACCAGGTTCTCCAGCACGATGCCGACCGCGATGGTGGTCAGGATCACCAGGTAGAACGGCTTGCCGCGCAGCGGGTAGTAGGCCACCAGCATGAACACCAGCCCGAGCACCGCCATCGCGGCGAAGGTGCCCAGGTACACCGCCCAGATCGGCAGCTGCAGGTGCGTGCTGCCGGCCAGCCCGAGGAAGGCGCCGACCATCAGCAACTGGCCCTGCGCGAAGTTGACGATGCGCACGGCGTTGAAGATCTGCAGCATGCCCAGAGCGATGAGGGCGTAGATCGCCCCCATCGCCAGGCCGTTCATCAGCAGTTGCAGCATGGTGGCGGGTGCAGGCCGTTCAGTGGCCCGCGGCCTTGATGACGCCGATCTGCTCGGTCTGCTTGCCCTTGTTGCGGTAGATGCCCATCGTGTGGGCCAGCTCGCCGTCGGCGTCGGCGCTGTAGCTGATCATCAGGCCCGGGAAGTCCTTCACGGCACGCAGGCCGTCGCGGATCTTGGCGCGGTCGCAGCCCACCTTGTCGATCACCGACTTGACCATGTACATCGCGTCGCGGTAGCCGACCGCGAAGTTGTCCGGCGGCACCTTGGTCTTGTCCAGCACCTGCTTGGCGAAGGCCAGCACCTTGGGGTCGGTGCTCACCTGCGGCAGCATGCCGCCGACGCCGTAGGCACCGTCGGCCTCCTCGGCGCTGAGGTTGGCCACCGTGGTGGCGGCCACCGTGCTGGGGTTGCCGATCACCGGCAGGTCGATGCCCAGCGCCTTGCGCTGCTTGAGCACGATGGCCACGTCGCCCGGGCGGCCCCACAGCAGGATGATGTCGGCACCGGCGGCCTTGATCTTGGTGAGCTGGGCCGTCATGTCCTTGTCGTTGAGGCCGTAGCTCTCCACCGCCGCGGCCTTGATGCCGAGCTTGTCGAAGGCCGCCTGCAGGCCCTTGGAGGCGCCCAGGCCGTAGTCGTCGGCCACGGCCAGGATCGCCGGCTTGCTCTTCTTCAGCGTCTGCACCACGTAGCGCGGCACGGCATCGGCCAGCTGGCCATCGTGCACATGCAGGCGCACCAGCCAGGGGTTGCCCTGCTTCATCAGCTGCGCGTTGGTGCCGGCCACCAGCACCGGCGTGCCGCCGTTCTTGATGGCGTCGTTCTGCGTGAAGATGTGCGGGCTGATCATCGACGAGAACATCACCACCGGCTTGTCCTCCATCAGCCGGTTCAGCGCATTCAGCGCGTTCGGCGCCGACGCGGTGGCATCTTCGATCGCCAGCTTGAAGGGCTTGCCGGCTGCGCCGCCGGCGGCATTGATCTCGTCGATGGCCTGCTCGACGCCGAGCTTGGCCTGGATGCCCAGCAGCGCGATGCCGGAGGTCAGCGGCGTGGTCAGCGCGATCGGGATCGGGTTGGGGCAGGCGGCCACTTGCGCTTGCGCGCCGGCCACGGCGAGGCAGGCGGCAGCGCCGATCAGCGCACGGGGAAAGACGGTCATGGACAACTCCTGGGCAGGGTGAAGGAACGAGGAAAGCGAAAGGTCGGGCAGCGGATCAGGCCGGCGCCTTGACCGGCCCGGTGCGCAAGGCGCCGCGCAGGCGGCAGGCCAGCTCGAGCAACAGCAGGTCGTTGCCCCGCGCGGCCACCAGCGACAGGCCGACCGGCCGGCCATCGACCACCGCCAACGGCAGGTTGACCTGCGGCAGCCCGGCGTGGCCGGCGATGCACAGCAGGCCCAGCGCGCGGTTGCGCCAGGCTTCGAGCGCGGGCACCGGCGTGTCCAGCAGCGGTGCGCCGCCGGGCGTGGTGGGCAAGGCCAGCACGGCGCCGCCCTGCAGCAGCTCGTCCATCGTGGAACGGATCTGCGCGCGGTGGGCCTCGGCCTGCGCCACCATCGCTGGCGTGATCGTCGAGACCCACTGGAATCGTTCGTGGATGCCTGCGCTGAAGGCCGGCCCCAGGCTGGCCAGCCAGTCGCGGTGCGTGGCCCAGATCTGCGCGCCCTGCAGGATGCGAAAGCTCTGCATCCACGCGTCCAGCCCGTCGGGCGCCACGGTCACCGTGCGGGTGCCGGCGAAGGTGCTTTCGATGTCGCCCAGCGTGCCGCGCAGCGCCGCCGCCGCGGCCGGATCGGCGCGCTCGAAGGCGTCGGTGGCGATCAGCAGCGGCCCGGCCGCGGGGGCCGGCGACTCGTCGGCGAGCAGCACGCGGCCCACGGCCCTCAACAACTCCGGCGTCGCGGCGAACCAGCCGGCGGTGTCGTAGCTGGGTGCGAAGGGCACGGCGCCGTCCAGCGGCACCGCGTCGAAGCTCGGGCGCATGCCCAGGATGCCGCAGTACGAGGCCGGCACGCGCACCGAACCGCCGGTGTCGCTGCCCAGCGAGAAGTCCACCAGGCCACCGGCCACGGCCGAGGCCGAGCCGCCGGACGAGCCGCCCGGGATGCAGCCCGGTGCGTTGGCGTTGAGTGGCGTGCCGTAGTTCGGGTTGACGCCGTTCAGGCTGTAGCAGAGCTCGTCGCAGATCGTCTTGCCGACCACCGTGGCGCCGGCGTCGAGCAGGCGCTGCACGGCCACGGCGGTGGTGTCGGGCACCGGGT
>JAGOBT010000439.1 GCA_017999135.1 Burkholderiaceae bacterium | reverse complement strand
GCTGTTCACGCTGGGCCGCCATGCCGACGCGCTGGCCTGGTACCAGCGCGAGAACCGGCTGCTGCGCGACCTGCGCGCGCGCCATCCGCAGGTCAAGGCGCTGGTCGGCCGGCTCAACGAGAGCGACCGCGACCTGGCGCGCCAGCAGCTGCTGGCCGGCCGGCCGGTCGAGGCGCTGGCCCTGCAGCGCGAACTGGATGCCCGCCGCGCCGACGACCTGGCCCAGCCGCCGGCCGACGCCGACGCTGCCAAGTTCGCACTGGTGCGGGCGCAGGTGCTGCTGGGCGCCGGCGGCGTGGCTGCTGATGGGCGTGAACGCCTGCTGGCCGATGCCCGCGCTGGCGTGGCGCTGCTGGAGGCAGAGGCGGCCCAGGAGCCGTTCAACGCCCTGCTGGCGCGCGAAGCTGGCCTGGCCGCGTGGACGTTGGGCGACACCCTGCGCCGCGACGATGCGGTGGCCGCGGCGGCGCTGCAGCAGCAGGGCCTGGCGCGGCTGCGCGCGCTGCAGGCGGCCGGCCATCTGCCGCGCACGGTGCAGTGGCCGGCGCTGTGACCGGTCGGGTCGGGCGCCCTCAGGCCGCGGCGCGCGGGTCGGGCAGCGGCAGGGCCAGTGTGGCGGCCAGCCGTTGTGCGGCATCACGCAGCGCTGGCGTCGGCGAGGCTGCACCCAGCGCCAGGCACTGGCCGGCGTAGGTGCGGTCGGCCTGCAGGCGTTCCACATGCACCCGGTGGCCGTCGCCGGCCATCAGCCACTTGAAGTCGATGATCTCGACCAGCTGCAGGGGGCGGTGCTCGGCGGTGCTGACGGCATTCATGGCATCTCGGTGGTTGCCACCACGTTAACGGCCGATCCTGCTCCGTTGCTGACACTGCCCCTGGGGTGGACTGCCTAAACCGTCACGCTGGCTCAACCGTCATGCTGGCCACTCAGGCGGCGGGTGCGGCGCGGCGGGCGCGCACCGCGTCGCTCAGCGTCTGCAGCACGCCCACCGAGTCGTCCCAGCCGATGCAGGCGTCGGTGATGCTCTGGCCGTAGGCCAGCTGGGCCGGGTCGTCCTGGCCGGCGCTGAACTTCTGCGCGCCGGCGGTCAGGTGGCTTTCCACCATCACGCCGGTGATGCAGCGGTTGCCCTCGGCCATCTGCGCGGCGATGTCGCGTGCCACGTCGATCTGCCGCTGGTGCTGCTTGCTGCTGTTGGCGTGGCTGCAGTCGATCATCAGATGGCAGGGCAGCTTGGCGGCACGCAGTTCGGTGCAGGCGGCGGCCACGCTGGCCTTGTCGTAGTTGGGTGCCTTGCCGCCGCGCAGGATCACATGGCAGTCCTTGTTGCCCTTGGTCTGCACGATGGCGACCTGGCCGTTCTTGTGCACCGACATGAAGTGGTGCGGCCGGCTGGCGGCCTGGATCGCGTCGGTGGCGATCTTCAGGTTGCCGTCGGTGCCGTTCTTGAAGCCGATGGGTGCGCTCAGGCCGCTGGCCAGCTCGCGGTGCACCTGGCTTTCGGTGGTGCGCGCGCCGATGGCGCCCCAGCTGATCAGGTCGCCGATGTACTGCGGGCTGATCACGTCCAGGAACTCGCTGCCCGCCGGCACGCCCAGCCGGTTGATGTCGACCAGCAGCTGGCGGGCGATGCGCAGGCCTTCATGGATGCGGTAGCTCTCGTCCAGGTAGGGGTCGTTGATCAGGCCCTTCCAGCCCACCGTGGTGCGCGGCTTCTCGAAGTACACCCGCATCACGATCTCCAGCGTGTCGGCGTACCTGGCGCGCTCGGCCTTCAGGCGGCGGGCATAGTCGATGGCGGCGGCCGGGTCGTGGATCGAACAGGGGCCGATCACCACCAGCAGCCGGTCGTCGCTGCCGTCCATGATGCGGCGCACGCGGGCGCGGGTGTCGCCGATCAGTTGCTCCACCGGCGTGCCGGCAATCGGGAAGAAGCGGATCAGGTGCTCGGGCGGCGGCAGCGGCGTCACCTCCTCGATGCGCTGGTCGTCGGTCTGGCTGGTCTTCTCGCTCAGCGCATAGCCGAAGCCCGACTCCGCCTGTCCGGGTTGACTGCTGGTGCGGTTGCTGGGGTGTTGGGGTGCCATCGGGTGCTCCTGGGCTGCGGTGTCGGTCGGGACGGTGGGGGCGAAAAAAAACCGCCGGGGTTGCCGGCGGTTTGTCTGGTGCTTGCTTCGCTTGCGTTTCACGCGTGCTTGCTTCTCCAGCCGCCGGGTGGGGGCGAGAACCAAAAGTACGCAAAAAAGAAGCGATTGGCAGTCATCGGGCAGGAATGTAGCACGCAGGCCATGACGGCTGGCTGACGGCGTTGCGCGGCGCATGAGCCTTTGCGGCCGGATTTGTTGCGTCACCCCATGAAGCCCCTTGATCTCGGTCCCCCTTTCAGGAGATGTCCATGACCCGCTTGCACACCACCCCGTTCCGCACCTTGGCTGCCTTGTCTCTGGCCGCACTGCTCGCCGCCTGCGGCGGCGGCGACGACGAGATCAGCACCGCCGCTGCTGCGGGCGGCGGCACCCTCACGCTGTCGGCCACCACGCCGGGCGACCTGGCCACCACCATCGATCTGTCCACCGCCACCGCCAAGGGCACCAATGGCCGCGCGGCGGACAGCTTCAGCAGCGTGCCGTACTGCGAGATCTTCTGGGAGAACGCCAACGGCGCCAACGGCAAGAAGTACGCGGTGCAGGTGTACTACCGGCAGGACAACAAGCTGCCGCTGCATGTCAGCGTGTTCGAAGTCACCACGGCCTGGGGTGTGTACAACAACGACGGCGGGGCCACCATCAGCGGCATCACCATCGACACCACCGCCCGCACGGCGGTGTTCAACAACAAGGTGCTGGCGGGTGCCGCCACCGAGGCAGGCACACTGGCCGGCACGGCCAGCTTCGGCAGCAGCACCACCGCGGCCTGCGGCGCCTGACCGGCCTGCCGCGAACCGCCGGCCGGCGCTGCCTACCGCCGGCCGAACATCATCTGCCGCGCCAGCGCCGACTTGACCGGCGGCAGCCGCTGCAGCAGCGCCAGGCCCAGGCCGCGCGCCGCTGGCAGGCCGGGCCAGCGCCAGGTGAAGCTGCGCGCCAGGAAATCGGTGGCGGCGATCATGCTCCAGCGGTCGGGGCCGCGCTGCCATTCCAGCCGGCGCAGCACCGCCGGCAGGTCGGCAGGATCCGCCCCGCGCAGCGCCTGCACCAGGGCGGCGGCATCGCGCAGCCCCAGGTTCAGGCCCTGACCGGCCACCGGGTGCAGCGTCTGCGCGGCATTGCCGATGCGCACGATGGCGCCGTCGGTCAGCGTGCGCTCGGCATTCAGCCCGAGCGGAAACTGCTTCAGTGGCGACAAGCCCACCACCGTGCCGGCGGCGTCCGGCAGCAGGGTGTTGAGCACGGCGATGCGCTGCGCGTCTGTCAGGCCGGCCACCGGGTCGTCGGCGCTGGTCACGCACCACACCATGGCGGCGCGGGCCTGGCCATCGGCACCCGGCGCCAAGGGCAGCAGCGCCAGCGGGCCCTGGCGGGTGAAGCGTTCCACCGCCAGACCGGGCGTGGCGCCGGCCAGCGTGGCGGTGCCCACCCAGGCCGTCTGGCCGTAGTCATGCGCGATGGCTTTCCTGGCCTGGTCGGCGAACACGCCGCCTTCGGCCACCACCGCCAGGTCGAAGGTCTCGGCGATTCCGGCGTCCACCTC
>JAGOBT010000438.1 GCA_017999135.1 Burkholderiaceae bacterium | reverse complement strand
CCACTGATCCGCCTCCGGATAGCGCCGGCGCAGCGCTTCGATGACCAACCAGGTCCAGGCACGGCCCTCGGGCGACAACGACTCCAGCATCTTGTGGGCGTCGTCGTTCAGATAACTGTCGATCATCGTTCCGCCTCTCTTCGTCTCGTTCGTTCCTGGTTCGCTGCTGCCGGTTTTCGTCTGCCGTGTTGCACGTCCTTCGGACCGTCCCACTGACCGCTTGATGCTACCGGCGACATTGGTCGCATCTCGGCCAAAGTCTCAGAGCAGCCTGCTCCTGACATTCGGCGCGATTCTTTTCGTGGCACCTGAAGCGCAGGACGCACGGGCCTGCGACTGCGATGGATGGTCTGCGCCCCCCACCCATGCGGCTGGATTGCCGCGCAGCTGCCGTCGCGACCCAACGCCCCAACGCAATGGGCGGGCGAGTCGAACTGCCTTCGCCACGGTCACGCTCACAGGTCGAGGCCGCCCGCGCCGATCTGCAGCCCAGGTCCCACGCAACACCCCGCACCGTCCAGTCACCACACCGAGGCGCATGCCGCCGTTGGCACCCGGCGGCTCAGCCTGGGGCGGCCAGCCACACCGGCGGCTGCAGTGGCACCTCGTCGCAATCGACCGCACCGCTGCGCCGCTCGACCACCAGAAAGTCGCCGGCGTCCAGCGCCAGCAGCGGGTGATGCCAGGTGCCGGGCGCCAACCACGCACCCTGTGCACCATCGCTGACGAAGGCCGCCAGGTCGGCCAGCCCCTGCGGCGCCGGCCCGGGCCGCGCCACCACCAGCACCAGGCGCCGTGGCGCGCCCAGCGGAATGAAGCTCTGGCTGCCCAGCACATGGCGCTCCATGCCGGTCAGCGCCATCGGCAGCACCCGGGCCTGCGCCCGGCTGATGCTGAGCACCGGGCGGCCGGCCTCGGCCGTCAGCTGCGCATCGGCCAGCAGTTCATGGCGCACCGTGGTGCCGGCGTTGATCGGGTGGCCGCCTGCGCCATCGGCCGGCACCTGCAGCACGCGGCCGTAGGGGGCGAAGGCGGCGGCGGTCAGCGGCTGGGGGTGCAACATGGGGGTGGGTGGCACCGTTCAGGCGGCGCCCAGGCGCCACAGTGAGGTGACTTCCGCCGCACGGGCGGCGTGCAGCGGGTCGGTGGCGTCCAGCGGGCGGCCATGGCGCGGGCGGGTGTCCAGTCGGCCCAGCACGCGCAGGCCGGCCTCGGCGATCCAGCCGTCCAGCAGGGCGCGCGGGCGCAGGCCCAGGTGCTCGGCCAGATCTGACAGCACCAGCCAGCCCTCGCCGCCCGGCGCCAGCTGCGCCGCCAGCCCCGCCAGAAAGCCGCGCAGCATGCGGCTGTCGGGGTCGTACACCGCGCTTTCCAGCGCCGACCCGGCCGGCGCCGGCACCCAGGGCGGGTTGCACACCACCAGGCCGAAGCCGCCCGGCGGGCGGGGCGGAAACAGATCGGCCGCCACCAGCGTGATCTGCCGCTGCAGGCCCAGCCGGCGCGCGTTGTCGGCGGCACAGGCCAGTGCGGCGGGCGACAGGTCGGTGGCCACCACCGCCAGGCCGCGCCGCGCCAGCACCGCCGCCAGCACGCCGGTGCCGGTGCCGATGTCGGCCGCGCCCTGCGCCAGCGCCGCCGCCGGCAGCGGCGCCTGCGCCACCAGGTCGACATACTCGCCACGCACCGGCGAAAACACGCCGTGGTGCGGATGGATGGACGCGCCCAGCGCCGGGATCGGCACACCCTTGCGGCGCCACTCATAGGCGCCGATCAGGCCCAGCAGCTCGCGCAACGATTGCACATAGTGCGCCGGCACCGGGCCATGGGCCTGGGCGCCGGCGGCGCGCACGTCGGGTGCGCGGCGCAGCGGCAGGCCGTGGTCGGCGTCGAACGGCAGCAGCAGGCCGCCGAGCAGCCGCGCGCGGTGCGCCTGCGCCTGGCGCTGGGCCTGGAAGGCGGCGGCCAAGGTCGCGGCGCGCGGCGCGGGCCGGCCCAGCCGCTTGTCGAGCCGCCGGCCCAGGGCCTGCAGCAGGTGGCGGGCATTGGGGTAGTCACCGCGCCACAGCAGTGCGGTGCCGCTGTCCAGCAGCCGGTAGGCCACATCGGCCGGCAGGCGGTCATCAGCCAGTTGCACCTGCGCCGGTGCCGGGTGGCCGGCCAAGCTGCGCCAGTCGGCCAGCTGCGGCTGGCCGTCGTCACCCGTCCAGCAAAGTTGGGACCTGGGCGCGTCAGATTGCATCAGGCCATTCTCGCCGTGCCGCCGCCGGGGCCTGGCTTGACCTTGGTCATGCGGCCGGCGCCGGCGGCCCGCAGAATCGCCGGGGATGCTGTTCGACACCCTGCTGACCCTGCTGGCCGTGGCCCTGGCCCTGGTGCTGCGGCCCTGGCGCGCCACATCGGCCGCTGGCCCGCCCTGGCCCTGGCTGGCCTGCTGCGCGGTGCTGCCGCTGTGCTGGGGCGCTGATCTGCTGGCTGCCAGCAGCATCATCCAGCCGCTGTCGGGTGCGTCGCTGCTGGTGCTGCTGGCCGGCTGGCCGCTGGCGGTGCTGGCCCTGCTGCCGGTGGCCGGCGTGGTGGTGGCGCTGGGCGGCCTGCCGTGGGACGAGGGCCTGCACCGGCTGGTGTGGCTGGGCCTGGTGCCGGGCACGCTGGCCATGCTGCTGGGCGCCGGCGTGCGGCGCTGGCTGCCGGGCCACCTGTTCATCTACATCCTGGGCCGCGGCTTCTTCACCACCTGGGTGGCGGTGGCGCTGGCCGGCGCGCTGGCGCTGGGCCGCGCCGCCAACCCGGTGGGCACCGACGATGGCGACCTGCTGCTGGCGCGCTTTCTCACCGCGTCGGGTGAGGCCTTTCTGACAGGCATGCTGACGGCGATCTTCGTCGCCTTCCGGCCCGACTGGCTGGCCACCTACTCTGACAGGCTGTACCTGCCGAAGGACTGATCAACCAGACAGCACCACCAGGTGCTGCGGCTCGGCACCGGCCACGGCGTCCCGTTGCACGCGGCTGTCGAAGGTGACGAAGCGCCCCTGGTGCCGCACGGCCAGCGCCAACAGGTAGTTGTCGGTCACCTGCCGGTGGCCGAGCACGCGCGACCAGGCGATGGCACCGGGTGCCAGCAGGTTGACGTCGTCGGGCCAGAACCGATGTCCGTCATGCTGCGCTGCCTCGGCCAGCCGGGCGGCCACCGCCGCGGCCGCCAGCGCGCCCGGGTACGCCGGCTGCGACATGATGCGGATGCAGCCGTTCTGGGTGATCGGGCACGACGCCCAGCCAGCGGCACCATGGTCCGCCAGCCACCGATGGGCCTGATGGTGGCCGATGTGGGCTGCATCCAGCAGCGCAATCAGCACATTCACATCGAGCAGGGCCCGCACCGGTCAACTGCCCTCGGTGTCCCGCAGGGCATCGATGACGCCGTTGGTGACCGGCGTGCCACGCGACGCAAACGGCCGAAATCCATTGGCGGGCGGCGGCTCGGCAGCCACCACCGGGCCGGCGGCGAGCCCCCCGCTGGCCAACGCACGGCGCATCAAGGTCGACACCACCTGGCCTGCCGAACAGCCCTGCTGGCGCGACAGTTCCTTGGCGGCCGCCAGCACGTCGTCATCGATGTCAAGGGTGGTGCGCATGGTGGGCTGAAGCAGCAGTGTGCCTACACAGTTTAGCATCAACGCATCAACGCATCATCC
>JAGOBT010000437.1 GCA_017999135.1 Burkholderiaceae bacterium | reverse complement strand
TCATCGACCGCGTTCCACCCCTGCCGAACGACACGCTCATCGTGCAGGCCCTGCGGCCCGACGCCGACCTGCTGACCGGCGGCGGCGTCGCGCTCAACCTGGGCATCCTGGCCCGCAACGGCCAGGTGTACCGGGTCGCCCGCGCTTTCGGGCTGGACGACTACAACCGCGCCGCCAGCGCGCTGGAGCGCCTGGGCCTGGTGCCCACCGGCCGGCGCTTCCGGCTGCACGACGTGAGCCTGGACGACGTGTACATGCTGCAGGCCTGAGCCTGGCCGGTCAGGCCGGCACCAGCCGGCCTGTGGCCGGCGGCGGGCGGCCCACGGCCACCAGGATCTGCACCAGCCCGGCGGCCAGCCCCAGGCCCACGCCCAGGCGCCACGCCAGTTCATAGTTGCCCAGCCAGGCGAACATCAGCCCGCCGCCGAAGGCGCCCAGCACGCTGCCCATCTGGTGGCTGAAGAACGCCAGGCCCTGCACCATGGCCTGCCAGCGCAGGCCGAACATCTCGGCCACGCTGCCGGCCACCAGCGGTGCCACGCCCAGCCAAAGAAACCCCATCACCGCCGCGAACACCAGGGTGCTGGTGGGCGTGGGCGCGGCGATGAAGTAGCCCGCCAGCACCAGCGACCGCGCGCTGTACAGCAGCCCCAGCAGCACCTGCTTGTTCCAGCGCCCGCCAGCCCAGCCGAAGAACAGGCTGCCCAGCACATTGAAGCCGCCGATCATGCCCAGCGCCTGGGCGCTGAGCATCGGGTCCATGCCGCAGATGGCCAGGTAGGCGGGCAGGTGGGTGGTGAGGAACACCAGCTGCATGCCGCACACGAAGTAGGCGCCGGACATCACCAGGAAGGGCACGTGGTGCAGCGCCTGGCGCACCACCTGCCGGGCGGTCGACCCATCGGCCGTGCCGGCTGCCGGTGCCGGCAACGGCACCTTGTCGGCGCGCCCGGCCACCCAGGCGGCCGGCAGCATCACCAGGGCCAGCAGCGCAAAGCCCAGCACCCCCCAGCGCCAGCCGTGCTCAGCCGACAGGGTCTGGCCGATCGGGGCGGCGATCATCGCCCCCAGCGAGCCCATGGCCGAGACCACGCCCAGCACCAGGCTGCGGCTGGCCGGCGGCACCACGCGTGTGGCCACCGACAGGGTGAGCGCCGACCCGGTGCAGGCCAGCGACGCGCCGATCATCACGCCCGCGCCCAGCATCACCGCCAGCAGGCCCTGTGCGCTGGCCAGCAGCAGCAGCGCGGCCACGTACAGCGCCGCGCCGGCCAGCATCAGCGGCCGGAAGCCCATCCGTGCGGCCCAGGCACCGGCCAGTGGCTGCAGCAGGCCCCAGGCCAGGTTCTGCACCGCCACGGCGGCGGTGAAGTCGGCCACGCTGATGCCGATGCTCTGCGGCCCCAGGGTGATGGGCGGCATGAACAGGCCGAGGCTCTGGCGCAGGCCCAGGCTCAGGCTGAGCACGGTGGCCGCGCCGACCAGGATGGGCCAGACGGGCCGAAGGCTGGCCAGCCCAGTGGCGGGGTGGCTCAAGCGGCGCGCCGGTTCAGCCCGCACCAGCGGGCGATGTACAGCGCCAGCACGGCCGTGACGCGCTGCATGCTGGACAGCGACACCCATTCGTCGATGCCGTGGATGTCGGACCCGTTGGGCCCGTAGCAGGTGCTGGGGATCTGGCCGTACAGGTGGAAGAAGCGCACGTCCGTCGTCGCCGGCGTGGCGTTCAGCGGGGCGTCGGTGCCGGCGATGTCGCGGTGGGCCTGCAGCAGCTGCTGGATGGCCGGCGCGCCGATGTCGACCACGCAGCCCTGGGCCTGGAAGCCCTGGTAGGTGATGCTGTAGGTCAGGCTGGCATTGCCCGGGTGGCGCGCATGGCTGGCGGCCAGGTGGGCCTCGACCTCGGCGCGCACCTCGGCCGGCGTGCGGCCGGGGTAGAAGCCCAGGCGCATGTCGACCCGGCAGTGGGTGGGCACGCTGCTGGCCCATTCACCGCCGCTGATCTTGCCCAGGTTGAAGTTGATCGGGTGCGGGTGGCCGGCATAACAGGCATGGCGTGCGGCCGGGCGGTTCCAGGCGGTTTCCAGCTCCTTCAGCCATTCCACCATCTGCTGGGCATAGCCGATGGCCGACAGGCCGGTGTGCGCCACCGACGCATGCACCGGCAGGCCGTGCACATCGATGGTGAGCCACATCACGCCCATCTGCGCGCTCATCACGCCCTCGAACGGCTCGGGGATGATGGCGGCGTCGGCGGTGTAGCCCTCGACCAGGCAGGCCAGCGCGCCGTTGCCGGTGCATTCCTCCTCCACCACGCTCTGCAGGTAGACCGGCGCGGCGGGCTCGTAGCCCAGTTGCTGCAGCGCGCGGAAGGCCTGGGTGTAGGCCACGATGCCGGCCTTCATGTCGGCGGCGCCGCGGCCGTACATCTTGCCGGTCAGCGGGTCGCCCTCGATGCGCGGGGCGAACGGCGGGCTGGACCACAGGCTGTCGGTGCCCACCGGCACCACGTCGATGTGGCCGTTGAGGATCAGGCTGCGGCCGCGCACCGGGCCGGCGGGCTGGTGGATGCCCACCACGTTGCGCCGGCCGGCATAGGGCAGGATGGATGGCGAGTAGCCGGGGTGGTCCTTGATCTTGGCGTCGTCGACCTCGAACTCATGCACCCGCAAGCCCAGCGCTGCAAACTCGCGCGCCATCAGCACCTGGGCGCCGGCCTCGTCACCCAGCAGCGATGGTTGCGCCACCAGGTCAGCCAGCAGTGCCACCGACTGCGGCTGCAGCGCAGCCACGGCATCCAGGATCTGCTGCTCTGTCAGCGGGTTCAGGGTCTGGGCGTCCATGGGGTGTCCTCGGGTGGCTGGGTGTGGGTGCGCTGGGCATCATGCAAGCCCTGTTCCCACGTTCCCAGGATCGCCCCATGCCCGCATTCACTTCCGCGACATCCTCTGCCACAGCGCCTGCCACGCCGCGCCCGGGCCGCCTGGCGGGCCGCCGCGTGCTGATCACCGGCGCCAGCCGCGGCATCGGCCAGGCCATCGCGCTGCGCTACGCCGACGAAGGCGCCACCCTGTGCCTGGCCGCCACCACGCTGGACGGCCTGGCCGAGACCCGCAGCCAGGCCGAAGCCCGTGGCGCCGAGGTGGTGGCGCTGGCGGTGGACGTGGCCGACCGCACGGCCGTGCAGTCCATGGTCGACACCATGGTGGCGCGCCTGGGTGGCATCGACGTGCTGGTCAACAACGCCGGCATCTACCACGCAGCCACGCTGCTGAACACCGCGCCCGAGGACTTCGACCGCGTGATGCAGGTGAACCTGTACGGCGCCTTCCATGTGCTGCAGCTGAGCCTGCGGCAGATGCGCGACCAAGGCGCCGGCAAGGTGGTCAACATCGCCAGCACCGCCGGCAAGGGCGGGTCGATGAACCAGAGCGCCTACAACGCCAGCAAGCATGCACTGGTGGGGCTGACGCGCTGCGCCGCGGTGGAATTGGGCCCGCTGGGCATCTGCATCAACGCCATCTGCCCGGGCTTCGTCGAGACCGACATGCTGCAGAACTTCAGTGCCCACAGCGCCATCACCGGCCTGAGCTTCGAGCAGATCCTGGCCAACGGCAAGGCGCGGGTGCCGCTGCGGCGCTTTCTGCAGCCGCAGGAGATCGCCCACCTGGCCGTCTACCTGGGATCGGCCGAGAG
>JAGOBT010000436.1 GCA_017999135.1 Burkholderiaceae bacterium | reverse complement strand
CGCCGGTGCGCTCAGCGCCCAGCCGGCGTCCCAGGGGTCGGAGGGCTGGCGGGCACGCCAGGGCCGCGCATCGTTGAGCTTGACCTGCAGCCGCCAGGCCAGGGCCTGCACCGGCGTGGACATCGCGTCCAGCCGCAGGCTGCCGTCGATCTGCCGCGCATAGGCGTCGGCCCAGCCGGCCAGCGCCTGCGCATCGGCGCCTGGGGCGGCGCGCAGCGCGCCCACCAGCATGCGCTGGCGCACCCGGGGCACGGCGCCCTGCAGGCACCAGGTGTCGAGCGCCTGCACCGCCCTGGCCTGGGCGCGCAGGCGCGCCGCCTCGCCAGCGGCCGCGGCTGGCGGGCGCAGGGCCAGGCTGTCGAAGCGGGCCCCCAGGCTGGCCAGGTGATGGATCACGGGCTGGCAGGGCCGTGGCCCGGCCCGCGGCGCGCCGGCAAGGCATCCAGCACCTCCGTGGTGTGCTGCCCCAGCGTGGGCGCCGGGCTGCGGATGCTGCCCGGCGTGGCGCTGAGCTTGGGCACGATGCCGGGCACGGCCAGCGGCAGGCCGTCGGGCGTGGTGGCCTGTTCGACCATGCCGCGGGCCAGGAAGTGCGGGTCGCTGGCGATGTCGGCCACGGTGTAGATGCGCCCGGCCGGCACGCTGGCGGCCTGCAGCAGCGCCACCACGTCGGCCACCGGACGCTGCACCGTCCAGGCGGTGATGGCGGCGTCCAGTTCGTCCACCCGGGCGGCGCGCAGGGCGTTGTCGGCCAGGCCGGGGTCGGCGCCCAGGTCGTCGCGGCCGATGGTGGCCATCAGCCGCTTGAAGATGCTGTCGCCGTTGCCGCCGATCACCACCTGGCCGTCGGCGCAGCGGTAGGCGTTGCTGGGCGCGATACCGGGCAGGGCGCTGCCGGCCGGCTGACGCACGGTGCCGAAGGCGCTGTACTCGGGCAGCAGGCTTTCCATGCAGTTGAAGACCGATTCATACAGCGCCACGTCCACCACCTGGCCGCGGCCCTTGGGTGCGTCGGCACTGATGCTGAGGCTGCGCGCCTGCAGCGCCAGCAGCACGCCGATCACGCCGTGCAGCGCGGCCAGGGTGTCGCCCAGGCTGACGCCGGCGCGCACCGGCGGCCGGCCAGGCTCGCCCATCAGGTGGCGCAGGCCGCCCATGGCCTCGGCCACCACGGCAAAGCCGGGCAGATCGCGGTAGGGGCCGGTCTGGCCGTAGCCGCTGATGCGCAGCATGATCAGGCCCGGGTTGGCGGCGGCCAGGGTGTCGTAGCCCAGGCCCCATTTCTCCAGCGTGCCGGGCTTGAAGTTCTCGATCAGCACATCGCATTCGGCGGCCAGCGCGGCCACGTCAGCCCGGCCTTCGGGTGTGCGCAGGTCCAGCACCACGCTGCGCTTGTTGCGGCTCTGCACCTGCCACCACACGCTGGTGCCCTGGTGCAGCATCCGCCACAGCCGCAACGGGTCGCCGTCGCCGGGCGGCTCGACCTTGATCACGTCGGCGCCGAAGTCGCCCAGCGTCTTGCCGGCAAAGGGGCCGGCGATCAGCTGGCCCAGTTCAAGCACCTTCAGCCCGGCCAGCGGGCCGGTGCTCGGGGGGAGGGGAGGCGTGGTCGGCATGGCGGCGGATTGTCGCGGCAGTGCGCCCGCCTGGGCGACAGACGCGCGGGCCGCGAGCGCGTAACCTGCGCACCATGACGACCCTCTTCGACCCCATCCAGCTCGGCAGCATCGCCCTGGCCAACCGCATCGTGATGGCGCCGCTGACGCGCAACCGCGCACCGCAGCAGCTGCCCAATGCGTTGATGCGCGAGTACTACCGCCAGCGCGCCAACCCGGCCACCGGCGCCGGCCTGATCATCACCGAGGCCACCCAGGTCTGCCCCATGGGCCAGGGCTACCTCGACACCCCCGGCATCCACAGCGCCGAGCAGGTGGCCGCCTGGCGCGCCATCACCGACGCGGTGCATGCCGAGGGCGGCAGGATCGTGGTGCAGCTGTGGCATGTGGGCCGCATCTCGCACAGCAGCCTGCTGCCGGGCGGCGCGGCGCCAGTGTCGTCCACCAGCCAGGCGGCCAAGGGCAAGACCTTCACCAGGGACGGCTTCGTCGACTGCTCGGCCCCGCGCATGCTGCGGCTCGACGAGATCCCGGCGCTGGTCGACGACTACCGCCAGGCCGCCCGCAACGCCATCGACGCCGGCTTCGACGGCGTGGAAGTGCACGGCGCCAACGGCTACCTGCTGGAGCAGTTCCTGCGCGACAGCATCAATGACCGCGCCGACGCCTACGGCGGCAGCATCGCCAACCGGGCCCGGCTGATGGTGGAAGTGATGCAGGCCATCACCGCCGAGATCGGCGGCGGCCGCACCGGCATCCGGCTGTCGCCGATCACACCGGTCAACGACGCCGGCCAGGACAGCGACGCCCAGGCGCTGTATGAGCATGTGGTGCGCCAGCTGGCCCCGCTGGGCCTGGCCTTCATCCACGTGATCGAGGGCCAGACCGGCGGCGCGCGCGACCTCACCGCCAAGGGCGTGCAGCCGTTCGACTACGCCGCACTGCGCGCGCTCTACAACGGCCCCTGGATGCTGAACAACGGCTACAGCCGGCAGATGGCGCTGGACGCGGTGGCCACCGGCGCGGCCGACCTGGTCGCCTTTGGCAAGCCCTTCATCAGCAACCCCGACCTGGGCGCCCGCCTGCGTGCCGACGCGCCCTGGCAGCCGCTGGTGCAGGCCACGCTGTACGGCGGTGGGGCCGCCGGCTACACCGACTACCCCACGCTCGGCACCGCCGCCGCCTGAGCGTGGCGGGGTGGTCTGCCGGCCCACGCGTGGCCGGCACCTTGCTGCTGGCCGCGGCGGCCGGCGCGGCCGCGCAGGCCTTGCACTGGCCGCTGCCGTGGGTGATCGGCCCGCTGCTGGTCACCGCGCTGGGCAGCGCGGCCGGGCTCCCGCTGGCGGCGTCGCACCGGTTGCGCAATGCCGGCCAGTGGATCATCGGCACCGCGCTGGGCCTGTACTTCACGCCCGCGGTGGTGGCGGTGGTGGCCGGGCTGGCGCCGGCCATCGCGCTGGGCGTGGCCTGGGCGCTGCTGCTGGGCCATGGGTTCTACCTGTTCCTGCGGCGCTGCGAGCCGGGCGCCACGCTGCAGCCCGCGTCGGCCTACTTTGCCGCGGCCATCGGCGGTGCGTCCGAGATGGCGCTGCTGGCCGAGCGTGAACGCGCCCAGGTCGACCGGGTGGCGTCGGCGCACTCGCTGCGGGTGCTGATCGTGGTGGTGCTGATCCCGTTCACCTACCAGGCGTTGGGTGTGCACGGCGCCGACCAGGCCATCAAGGCCACCGGCGTGGTGCAGCCCATGGGCCTGGCGATGCTGCTGGCCGCCACCGCGGCCGGCGGCGCGGTGATGCAGCTGCTGCGCGTGCCCAACCCCTGGGTGCTGGGCGCGCTGGCGGTGTGCATGGTGCTGACCGGCAGCGGCATCAGCTGGTCGGCGCTGCCCCGGCCGCTGGCCGACGCGGCGCAGCTGGCCATCGCGGTGACGCTGGGCGTGCGCTTCACGCCGGCGTCGGTGCGCGCCGCGCCGCGCTGGCTGGGCGCGGTGGCCCTGGGCACGCTGGGCATGATCGGGCTGTCGGCCGGCTTCGCCGCGCTGCTGGCCTGGGTCTGGGGGCTGCATCCGGCCACCGCGCTGCTGGCCACGTC
>JAGOBT010000435.1 GCA_017999135.1 Burkholderiaceae bacterium | reverse complement strand
CGGGCACCGACGAACAAGTGGCAGGCTTGCGCGAGACGCTGCTGGCCCGCGTGCCAGGTGCCGAGCTGAAGCTGGAGTATCTGGATGCCAAGGCCTACCAGGGCCCGGCGCATGACCGCTTCGTGCAGGCCATGCTGGCCTACAAGTACGCCGGCCGTCGGTTCGACCTGGTGGTGACCACCGACGACTACGCGCTGGACATGGTCGAGCGCCACCGCGCCGCGCTGTTCGGCACGGTGCCGGTGGTCTTCAGCGGTGCGAACGACTTCGATGCCACCCGCCTGCAGCGGCTGCCCGGCGTGGCCGGCGTGAACGAGGGCCCATCCTTCGGCGACACGCTGGCCCTGATGCGCCGCCTGCACCCTGGGCTGACGCAGCTGTGGGTGGTGACCGATCCATCGGCCACCGGGGACGCCAACAGCCGCACGCTGCGTGCCGACCTTGAACGCCAGCCGCCCGGCCTGGCGGTGCAATGGCTGGTGGGCGGCACGCTGGAAGACCTGCAGGCACGGCTGGCGCAGGCGCCGCGCGACGTGGCGGTGCTGTACTTCGCCTCGTTCGGCCAGACCCGGGCGGGCCAGCCGCTGTCCAGCTCGGCACTGCTGTCCCGTCTGGCGGCAGACAGCCCGGTGCCGATCTACGGCGGCTGGCAGTTCAACCTGGGCCACGGCATCGTCGGCGGCCGCCTGGTGGCGCTGCGCGAGCACGGCCGGCTGGCGGGCGAGCTGGCCGCCCGTGTCCTGGCGGGCGAGCCGCTGGCCGCCACCGTCTGGCCCAGCCCCAACCGCTACGGCTTCGACCACCGCCAGTTGCAGCGCTTCGGCATCAGGCCGGACCAATTGCCGCCCGGCAGCCTGGTGCTGCACCAGCCCGACCCCTGGTGGACGACTGTGCTGGTGCCGGGCCTGTCGCTGCTGTCGCTGTCGCTGGCACTGTGCCTGCTGGCGCTGGGTGCGGTGCGGCGGCTGCACCTGGCGCGGCGCCAGGCCGATCGCGCCCAGCGCAAGTTCCACGCGATCTTCCAGACCTCGCCCGAGATCCTGGGCATCACCGACCGGCAGAGCGGTCGCTTTCTCGATGTCAACCAGGCGTTCACCCGCGACCTGGGCTGGACGCCGGACGAGGCGCTGGGCCGCACCTCGCTGCAACTGGGCACCTGGGGCACCGATGCGGCGCGCCAGGCCATGCTGCAGGCGCTGGGCGATCAGGCCGGCCTGTCGAACTACCCCACCGAGTTCCGCCGCAAGAACGGCGAGGTGTTCCCGGTGCTGCTGTCGATGAGCCGGTTGACCTTCGAAGGCGAGGACTGGCTGATCATCGTCGCGCGGGACATCAGCGACATGGCCGCCCAGCAGCGCCGCCTGGTCGATTCCGAACGCCTGGCGACCCGCATCATCACGTCGCTGCCGGGCGTGTTCTTCATGCTCGACGCCCAGGCACGCCTGGTGCGCTGGAACCAGCGCTTCGAAGACCTGGTCGGGCGCACGGCCGACGCCCTGCTGCACCGCCCGATCTCCGACCATGTGCCGCAGCGGCTGCGCGCAGCGGCCGAGGCCGCCCACCGCGACGCGCTGGACGGCATGCCGCTCGACGCGGAAGGGGTGCTGCTCGACCGGCAAGGCCACGAGGTGCACCACCACATGACGGCCCTGCGGGTGGACATCGACGGACAGCGCTACATGGTCGGTCTGGGCATCGACATCAGCCAGCGCCGCGCCGCCGAGCACGCGCTGGCGCTGTACCGGCGGCAGCTGGAATCGCTGGTGGAAGCGCGCACCGCCGACCTGGTGGTGGCCAGGGATGCGGCCGAAGCGGCCAACCGTGCCAAGTCGACCTTCCTGTCGAACATGAGCCATGAGCTGCGCACGCCGCTCAACGGCATCCTCGGCATGCTGCACCTGGCCCAGCGCCGCGCCACCGACAGCCGGCAGCGGGGCCAGCTGGACAAGGCCGTCGGCGCGGCGAATCAGCTGCTGGAGACCATCAGCGACGTGCTGGACATCTCGCGCATCGAGGCGGGCCGCCTGACACTGTCGGCCGAGGTGTTCGAGGTGCCCGCACTGCTGCAGGACCTGCAGGACGCGCTGGGCGAGATGGCGCGCCGCGCCGGTCTGCGGCTGACGCTGACGCACGCACCCGCGCTGGCGGGCCGCCGCTGGCGATCGGACCGGGTGCGCATCCGCCAGGTGCTGGTCAACCTGGTGGGCAATGCGCTGAAGTTCACCCCGCAGGGGCAGGTGGCCTTGCGTGCGCTGGCGCCAGAGCCCGACGCCAGCGGTGTGTGCCTGCGTTTCGAGGTGGAGGACACCGGCATCGGCATCCGCGCCGAAGACCTCGTGCGCATCTTCGCGCCCTTCGAACAGGTGGACGGCAGCCGCACCCGCACGCAAGGCGGCAGCGGCCTGGGTCTGGCGTTGAGCCGCCAGCTGGCACGCGCCCTGGGTGGCGACGTGCAGGTGCGCAGCGTGCCCGGCCAGGGATCCACCTTTGCCTTTCACGTGCTGGTGCAGCCGGTGGACGTGCCGGATGCGCCCGCCGCCATGCCGGTGCTGCCGCCGATGGAATCGCTGGAGTCCACGCTGCGCGGCCGGCATGCGGGCCGCACGGTGCTGGTGGTGGAGGACGAACCGCTGAACCGCGAGATCACCACCGCCACGCTCGAGGGTGCCGGGCTGGTCGTGGTCGAGGCCAGCCACGGTGCGGCCGCGCTGGAGGCGCTGGGCCGGCGCCACATCGACCTGGTGCTGATGGACCTGCGCCTGCCCGACACCGACGGCCAGGCGCTGACCCGCGCCATCCGGCAGCGGCATCCGGGCCGCCGGCTGCCCGTCATCGCCTTGACCGCGCATGCCTTCGCCTCCGACCGCGACGCCTGCCTGCAGGCCGGCATGGACGACTTTCTCACCAAGCCGGTGCAGCCGGCGGTGCTGCTGGCCACGGTGCTGCAATGGCTGGCAGCCGACCGCGGGCCGGCAGCGGCGGACGCAGGCTGAGCGCTGCCCGGGCTGGCTGGCTTGGCGGAGGCCGATCAGCGCCAGGCGGCAGCGCGTGCGGCGGCGCGTGCCGCCGGGCTGTCGCCCAGCACGATCAGCTGGCGTGACCCGGCGAACAGGTCGCGCGGCTTCAGGCCGTACACCTGCCGGATGCTGTGGCTGAAGTGGGTGGAATCGGGGTAGCCGGTGTCCAGGGCCACGTGCACCAGGTTGGTGTCGCGGGTGACATGGTGCAGCAGGCTGCGGGCGCGCTTCCAGGTGCGCAGGCTGCGGAACGGCGTGCCCACCTCGGCCTTGAACAGGTGCAGGAAGCGCGAGAACGACAACCCCACCCGCGCGGCGCAGTCCTGCGCGGTGGTGAGCTGGGCCGGATCGTCACGCATGCCCTGCAGCACCTGGGCGATGCGGGCGTCGATCTGGCGCGGCGCCAGCGGCTG
Source organism: Burkholderiaceae bacterium (assembly GCA_017999135.1). GTDB lineage: Bacteria > Pseudomonadota > Gammaproteobacteria > Burkholderiales > Burkholderiaceae_C > Pseudaquabacterium. Next base: position 282 of record JAGOBT010000435.1, on the reverse strand, counting down.
GCCGAACAGGGCCTGGTCGAAACAGGCGGTCTGCCAGTCGACCTGCCGGCCCTGGGTGCGCAGCCAGGTGTGGGTGGCCCGCACCCGGTGCAGCATCGGCCATGCATCCGGGTGGCTGGCGGGCACCGGGCCGGCGTGCTGGCGCACCCAGCCGGGCAGCGCGCCGGCGTCCACCGTCTCGGGCTCGATGGTGATGCTGCAGATCAGGCGTTCGTCGCAAGCCACGCGGTGCGCCACCCAGGGCGGCACCACGGCCAACTGCGCCAGCTGCCAGGGCGCGTC
>JAGOBT010000434.1 GCA_017999135.1 Burkholderiaceae bacterium | reverse complement strand
CCCGCCGTCGGGTAAGTCAGCGTGACCGGCATGGCGCCAGCCTGCAGCTGCGCCAGGCCCACCTGGGCCAGCGCAGGCAGCGCCGCCAGACCGGCTGCAGCCGCCAGGCCAGCATGTCGTGCAGCAGCGGCCCAGCGGCGCACCACGGGGGCCAGGCGAGGGGTGCGTGTGCCGCGGGTTGCGAGGGGGTGGCAGCGGGTCATGGGGCAACTTCCAGGTTGGGGGCACCCGTGTGGCGCCGATGCATCCACTGTGGCGTGCGGGGGGCCTGCGCACCACCGGCCTGCGACAGCGGGTGCCGCCAGGTCGCGAAACGCAGCCCAGGGGGCGCCAGCGGCAATCCGAATCAGCAAGCCGAGTGAGCAGCCGGGTCAGCCGCCAGCATCAGCGCACCGGCGTCAGTGCATCGGCGTCAGTGCGTCGGCATCAGCGCGCCGACAGTGCAGCCCGCACCGCCTCGGCCAGCCGGTCCAGCTCGACCGGCTTGGTCAGGTAGTCGGCAAACCCCGCGGCCTGGCCACGGTGGACGCTGTCGGGCATGGCGTCGGCGCTGACGGCGATGACCGGCACATGGCGGGTGCGCGGGTGGTCACGCAGATGTTGCAGCAGGGCAAAGCCGTCCATGCCGGGCAGCTGGATGTCCAGCAGCACCAGGTCGGGCGGCGATGTGGTGGCCTCGGCCAGGCCCTGGGCCGGGTCGCTGGCGGTGCGCAGCAGCAGCCCCGGCAGGCGCTCGAACATCGATTCCATCAGCAGCAGGTTGACCGGGTTGTCCTCGATGTACAGCACCACCGGCAGTTTGGCCGGCTCGGCAACGCCACGGCCGTCGGGCGGCGCTGGCAGGGGCAGGGCGGCCGATGCGTCCGGGGGCGCCTCGGCGGGTGGCAACTGCACCCAGAAGGTGCTGCCCAGGCCGGGCTGGCTGTGCACGCCGATGTCGCCGCCCATGGCGCGCACCAGGCCCCGGCTCAGCGCCAGGCCCAGGCCGGTGCCCTCCACCTGGCTGGCGTCGGCGCCCAGCCGGTCGAAGGCGCCGAACAGGCGCGCCTGCTGGGCCGCGTCCAGGCCCGGGCCGGTGTCCTGCACGCTGATGCGCCAGCCGGCGCTGCCGGGTGCGCCGCCGGCCTTCGCCAGGCCCTGGCAGGCCACGGTCACCCGGCCTTGCGGGTGGTTGTACTTGATGGCATTGCCCAGCAGGTTCAGCAGCACTTGCTTCAGCCGCACCGGGTCTGCCTGCACCGCGGCGCCGTCGGGCAGGGCGTGGGCGGCCACCGGCAGCTGGATGCCGCGGCTGCGCGCCAGCGGCTGCAGCAGCGACAGCGCATCGGCCAGCACCGCCGCCAGTGCCACCGGCTGCGGATGGATCGGCAGGCTGCCGGATTCAACCACCGCCAGGTCGAGCACCTCGTTGATCAGCTGCAGCAGGTGCCGGGCCCCGCCGAGGATCTCGTCCATCTGCTGGCGCTGCGCCGGGCTCAGCGGCTGCGCGGTGTCGGTGGCCAGCAGGTGGCCGAAGCCGAGGATGGCGTTCAGGGGCGTGCGCAGCTCATGCGACATGCTCGACAGGAACTGACTCTTGGCGCGGTTGGCGCGTTCGGCCTCGTCGCGCGCGGCGCGCATGGCCGCCTCGGCCGACTTGCGCGCCGAGATGTCGATGGCAAAGGTGTACACCCGGCGCTCGCCGGTGGCCGCGTCATGGCCCAGCGCATGGGTGACCTGCAGCACGGTGCTGGGCCGCCAGGCCGTGGCCGGGTAGTGGCTCTCGCGGGTGAGGGGTTCGCCCACCCGCAACTGGTCGAGCACGGGTTGCATGTGCTGGAAGCGCGCGTCACCCAGCACATCGGCCGCATGGCGGCCCACCACGGCCGTGCGCGGGCGGCCGATCAGGTCGGCAAACCGCTGGTTGACATACCGGTAGTGGTGCGACCCATCGGTCACGACGATGTGGCCGGGGAAGGCCTCCAGCAGTTCGCTCAGTTCCTGTTCGCGCGCGGACAGGGCGCGTTGGGTGTCGATGTAGGGGGTGACGTCGGAGAAGGTGCGCACGAAGCCGCCATCGGGCAGGTGGCGGGTGCGTGCCTCCAGCAGCAGCCCCGATGCGGTGCGCCGCAGGTACAGGTCGGGCATCTCGTCGGGTTCTGGCGCCACCGGGTAGGGCCGGCCCTGGCTGTCGAGCACTTCGGCGCCCGGGCCGATGTCGCCGCGGTTGCGCTGGAAGTCGCGCAGCCTGTCCCGGGTGAGTGGCGTCTGGAACAGCTGCTGTGGCAGGTCCAGCAGTTCCAGCAGGCGCTGGTTGTGGGCACGCAGCTGGCCGTTGCCGTCGAAGTGCACGATGCCCTGGCTGATGCTGGCCAGCGTGTCTTCCAGCGCCTGGCTCTTCTGGCGCAGGGCTTCGCTGGTCTCCTGCAGCTGCCGCTCGGCGTGCTTGCGGTCGCTGATGTCGGTCCACAGGCCCACCGACCCCACGCGCCGGCCTTCGGCGTCGATGATGGGCGTGGCCTGGTTGAAGCAGTCGACCAGGCTGCCGTCGGGGCGGCGCAGCGCGATCTCGTAGCCGCCGGTGGCGCCCGCCGCGCGGCGCGCCAGCTCGCGCTCGAAGATGGCGCGGTTGGCGTCGTCGACGAAGTCGAAGATGCTGCGGCCCAGCAGCGCGGCGTGCGTCTGGCCCAGGATCTGGCACATCGCCGGGTTGGTGTCGACCGTGCAGGCCTGGTTGTCGATGAACCAGAAGCCCTCGCTGGTGTTCTCGATCAGCACCCGCAGCAGGTGGTTCTGCCGGCTTTCAGCCAGGCGCAGCGCGGCGTTCTCGCGCACCATGCGGTGGGCGCGGCGGCCCGTCAGTGCAAAGAAGCCCAGCGCCAGCAGCACGGCCAGGCCCATCAGCGGCGGCACGCCTTCTCCATCGAACAGCAGGCGCAGGGCCAGCGCCACCATGGTGGGCACGCCGAACAGCAGGGCGGCGGTCAGGTCGAAGGCGTTGAGGATGAAGTTGCTGGCACAGATGCCGGCCAGCATCATCACCAGCAGGGCCAGATGCATGGCGTCGGGCGAGTCCATCGGCAGGCCGCTGGCGGCCGCCCACACCAGCCCGTGGGCCAGGAAGTTCAGCCGGTACAGCAGCAGCCAGGTGCTGTCGGCCAGCCGCGCGCCGCTGGCGCCGCGTTGCCGCAGGCCCATCCCGCCGCGCCATGCCATCACCGCCAGCAGCGCCCCCAGCCAGCCCAGCAGCACGCCGTGCGCGATCACCGACCACTGCAGGGTGACGAACAGCAGCGCCAGCAGCAAGGCGCCGGCCGCCGCCCAGGGCACATTGCTGCCATGCAGGGCCACCTGCTGTGCCAGCAGCACCCGGGCGCTGGCCTGGGGGTCGGTGTCAACGCTGCCGGAGCGGGTGCTGGTGCCTTGCGTGAAGGGTGTCATGGCGTGGTGCGACGGGCCGGGTCAGCGCAGGTGCACCCAGCGCAGTTCCAGCAGGTCGTTCGGCCACGGCACCACCTGCACCCGGCTGGCCATGGCCCAGTTCAGCTTGCGGCGGTACAGCGGCAGCAGCGGCAGGTCGTCGTGGATCAGGCGCAGCGCCACGCCCACGCGGGCACGGCGGCGGGTGATGTCGGGCTCGGTGCGGATGGCGTCGATCAGCGCGTCGAGCTGCGCGTTGCTGTAGCGCCCGGCATTGAAGGTGCCACCGCCGGCGGGGTCGAAGGTGCGGAAC
>JAGOBT010000433.1 GCA_017999135.1 Burkholderiaceae bacterium | reverse complement strand
ACTTCGAAGATGCCGGCCGCGCCCATGCCGCCGCCGATGCACATCGTCACGCACACCTTCTTGGCGCCGCGGCGCTTGCCTTCGATCAGCGCATGGCCGGTCAGGCGCTGGCCGCTCATGCCGTAGGGATGGCCCACGGCGATGGCGCCGCCGTTGACGTTGAGCCGGTCCATCGGGATGCCGATGCGGTCGGCGCTGTAGAGCACCTGCACCGCGAAAGCCTCGTTCAGCTCCCACAGGTCGATGTCTTCCACCTTCAGACCCAGGCGCTTCAGCACCTTGGGCACGGCGAAGACCGGGCCGATGCCCATCTCGTCGGGCTCGCAGCCAGCCACCGCAAAGCCCAGGAAACGGCCCAGCGGCTTCAGGTTCTTCTGCTGGGCATAGGTGTCGCTGACGATCACGCAGGCGCCGGCACCGTCGCTGAACTGGCTGGCGTTGCCGGCCGTCACCACACCGCCGGGTACGGCCGAGCGCACGCCGACGATGCCTTCATAGGTGGTGCCCGGGCGCAGGCCTTCGTCCTGGCTGACGGTCACTTCCTTGCTGCGCAGGCCCAGTACCGCGTCGGCCACGCCGGCGGTGACGGTGATCGGCGCGATCTCGGCGTCGAACAGGCCGGCATCGCGGGCGGCACAGGCCTTCTGCTGGCTTTCGGCGCCGTAGCGGTCCATGCGCTCCTTGGGCATGTTGTAGCGCTTGGCCACCATCTCGGCGGTCTGCAGCATGTTCCAGTAGATCTCCGGCTTCATCTTCAGCAGTGCCGGGTCGGTCATCATGTGGGTGTTCATCTCCTGCTGCACGCAGGAAATGCTCTCCACGCCGCCGGCCACGTACACATCGCCCTCGCCGGCGATGATGCGCTGCGACGCCATCGCGATGGTCTGCAGGCCGCTGCTGCAGAAGCGGTTGACGGTGGCGCCGCTCACCGTGATCGGCAGGCCGGCGCGCAGCAACGCCTGGCGGGCGATGTTCATGCCGGTGGCGCCCTCGGGGTTGGCGCAGCCCATCAGCACGTCGTCGACCTCGCCGCCGTCGATGCCGGCGCGCTGCACCGCGTGGGCGATGGCATGGCCGCCCAGCGTGGCGCCGTGGGTCATGTTGAAGGCGCCCTTCCAGCTCTTGCAGAGTGGGGTGCGGGCGGTGGAAACGATGACGGCATTGGTCATGGGGGCTCCTGGTGGGGCGGGGGTGTGGGGGGTCAGGCCGTGGCGCCGGCCACGGTGCTGCTGTTCTTGTAGACGCTGGTCTTCACCGTGCTGAACACGCGGCGCACCATCGGCTCGAATTCGCTGATCGGCAGCGTCTCGCCCTTCGGGTCGAAGGCGGGGTTGTCGTAGAGCGCGCAGAACTCGGCCGTGCGCTCGAAGTGCGGGTGGCCGGCGAACTGGTCGCGCATGTGGCGGTCCAGCCCGATGTGGTGGAAGAAGTAGTAGCCCTGGAAGATGCCATGGTGTTGCACCATCCACAGGTTGGCCTCGCTGACGAAGGGCTTCAGGATGGCCGCGGCGATGTCGAAGTGGTTGTAGCAGCCCAGCGTGTCGCCGATGTCGTGCAGCAGCGCGCAGACCACGTACTCCTCGTCCTTGCCGTCCTTCAGCGCCCGGGTGGCCGTCTGCAGCGAATGCTGGTACCGATCGATCGGGAAGCCGCCCATGTCGCCGTCCAGCAGCTTCAGGTGGCCCAGCACGCGGTCGGGCAGCGTGCGGGCGGTGGCCGGGAACTCGGCGCCGATGGCTTTCCAGTCGTCGGCGGTGCTCAGTTCCATGCTGCTGAAGGTGGCGCGTGCGTTCATGGCGGTCTCCTGGGGGTGGGCGCGGTCAGGTGAACGACTTGCCTTCGGCCGCCAGCTTCGCCAGCAACGGCGCCGGCTTCCAGAACGCGCCATCGTCCAGCGGGTTCTGGGCAAAGCGGTTCATCGTCAGCACCACGTTGTACAGGCCCACGGTGTCGGCGTAGCACAACGGGCCGCCTCGGAACAGCGGGAAGCCGTAGCCGGTCAGGTAGATCATGTCGATGTCGCTGGCCTTGTTGGCGATGCCCTCTTCCAGGATGTGGGCGGCCTCGTTGACCAGGGCATAGACCAGGCGCTGCACGATCTCCTCGTCGCTGATCTTGCGCGGGGTGATGCCCAACTCCTTGCGGTGGTCGACCACCATCTGCTCGACCACGGCGCTGGGGATGGCGTCGCGCTTGCCGGCCTGGTAGTCGTACCAGCCGGCCTGCGTCTTCTGGCCAAAGCGGCCCAGTTCGCACAGCAGATCGGCCGTCTTGCTGTACTTGAGGTTGGCGTACTCCACCGCGCGGCGCTTGCGGATGGCCCAGCCGATGTCGTTGCCGGCCAGGTCGCCCATGCGGAACGGGCCCATCGCGAAGCCGAACTTCTCGATCGCCTTGTCCACCTGGCTGGGCGTGCAGCCTTCGTCCAGCAGGAAGCCGGCCTGGCGGCTGTACTGCTCGATCATGCGGTTGCCGATGAAGCCATCGCACACGCCCGAGACCACCGCCGTCTTCTTGATCTTCTTGGCCACCGTCATCACCGTGGCCAGCACGTCCTTGGCGGTGTCGGCGCCGCGCACCACTTCCAGCAGCCGCATCACGTTGGCGGGGCTGAAGAAGTGCAGGCCCACCACGTCCTGCGGGCGCTGGGTGAAGTGGGCGATCTTGTTGACGTCCAGCGTGCTGGTGTTGCTGGCCAGGATGGCGCCGGGCTTGGCGATGGCATCCAGCGTCTTGAACACGGTTTCCTTGACGCCGATTTCCTCGAACACCGCCTCGATGATCAGGTCGGCGGCCTTCAGATCGTCGTAGCTCAGCGTCGTCGTCAGCAGCGCCATGCGCTGCTCGTACTTGTCCTGCTTGAGCTTGCCCTTCTTGACCTGCGCTTCGTAGTTCTTGCGGATGGTGGCGACGCCGCGGTCCAGCGCCTCCTGCTTCATCTCCAGCATGGTCACCGGCACGCCGGCGTTCAGGAAGTTCATCGTGATGCCGCCGCCCATGGTGCCGGCACCGATCACGCCCACCGCGTTGATGGTGCGCTGCGGCGTGCTCTCGGGCACGTCGGGGATCTTGCTGGCGGCCCGCTCGCCGAAGAAGGCATGGCGCAGCGCCTTGGCTTCGGGCGACAGCAGGATGCCCTTGAAGATGCGCAGTTCCTCGGCGATGCCGTCGTCCAGCGTCTTCGCCTTCAGCGACGCGGCCACCGCTTCCACACAGGCCAACGGCGCCGGGAAGTTCTTGCTCATGCCCTTGACCATGTTGCGCACGAACTGCACGTAGGCATCGGGGTTCGGGTGCTTGACCTTCAGGTCGCGCACGCTGGGCATCGGCCGCACGGCGGCGATCTCGCGGGCGAAGGCGGTGGCGCCTGCCAGCAGGTCACCGTCGATCATCTTGTCGATCAGCTTTTGGCCCGGCAGGCTGGCCAGCAGTTCGCTCTTCACCGGCTCGCCGGTGACGATCATGTTCATCGCGGTTTCGACGCCCAGCACGCGCGGCAGGCGCTGCGTGCCACCGGCACCTGGGATCACGCCGATCTTCACCTCGGGCAGGCCGATCTGCGCGCCCGGCGATGCCACGCGGTATTGGCAGCTCAACGCCAGTTCGAGCCCACCGCCCATGCAGATGCTGTGGATCGCGGCCACCACCGGCTTGGCGCTCTTCTCGATCATGTTGATCAGCGTCAGCAGGTTCGGCTCCGCCAGGGCCTTGGGGCCGTCCA
>JAGOBT010000432.1 GCA_017999135.1 Burkholderiaceae bacterium | reverse complement strand
AGCACCAGGTCCAGCCCCTTCTGCGACGTGAGGCGGCTCACCACGGTGAGCAGCAGCGCATCGGGGTCGGCGTCCAGCCCCAGCGCGGCCTGCAGCGCCTGGCGGCAGGCCCACTTGCCGGCCAGGCGATCAGCGTCGTAGCGCTGGGCGATGGCGGCATCGGCGGCGGGGCTCCACACCGCCTCGTCGATGCCGTTGAGGATGCCGCTGACATCGGTGCCGCGGCTGCGGATCACGCCGTCGAGCCCGCAGCCGAATTCATGGGTGGCGATCTCGCGCGCGTAGCTGGGGCTCACCGTGGTCACCTTGTCGGCGAACTTGAGCCCGGCCTTCATGAACGACAGCTGGCCGTGGTACTCCAGCCCCGCCGGCGACATGAAGCGCGAACTGAGCCCCAGCAGGGCCCAGTCATGCGGGGGAAACAAGCCCTGGAAGGCCAGGTTGTGCACCGTGTAGACCGATGCGGCCTGCGTGCCCGGGTGGTCGGCGATGTAGGCGCAGGCCATGGCGGCATGCCAGTCGTGCGCGTGCACGATGTCGGGCACCCAGCCGGGGTCGGCATCGTCGGCGGCCAGGTGGGCGGCCACCCAGCCCAGCAGGGCAAAGCGGCGCAGGTTGTCGGTCCATTCCTGGCCGTCGGGCGCCTGGTAGGGGCCGCCGGGCCGGCGGTAGAGGTGCGGCGCATCGATCACATAGACCGGCAACTGCGTGCCCGGCATGCGCCCCAGCAGCAGCCGCACCCGCAGCGCACCGAAGCAGGCACCAATGTCAACCACGGTGCGGGCCGACTGCACCGCGTCCAGGATGGCCGGCAGGCCGGGCAACAGCAGCCGCACGTCGGCACCGGCCTGGGCCAGCGCCGGCGGCAGCGCTGCTGTGACATCGGCCAGGCCGCCCGTCTTGACCAGCGGATACACCTCCGCCGCCACATGCAGAACCTTCATGCCGTACCGAGTTCGATCGCCCGCAGCATGCTGCGTGTCACCAGGGTCACGCCCTGCTCGCTGCGGTGGAAGCGGCGGGCGTCTTCGGCCGGGTCTTCGCCGATCACCATGCCGTCGGGGATGTGGCAGCCGCGGTCGACGACCACCTTGGTCAGGCGCGCGCCGCGGCCCACCTGCACCTCGGGCAGCAGCACGCTCCAGTTGACCGTGGCATGGCTGTGCACCCGCACGCTGGAGAACAGCACCGACCGGAACACCGTGCCCGAGACGATGCAGCCGCCCGACACCATCGACTCGACCGCGTTGCCGCGCCGGTCGGGCTGGTTGTGCACGAACTTGGCCGGCGGCAGTTGCGGCTGGTAGGTCCAGATCGGCCAGCGGGTGTCGTACAGGTTCAGTTCGGGGTCGGTGGCCGTCAGGTCGATGTTGGCGTCCCAGTAGGCGTCGATCGTGCCCACGTCGCGCCAGTAGGCCGCGGACCCGGGCTTGGTGCCCACGCAGCTCATGTCGAACGGATGCGCCACCGCCTTGCCTTCACGCACGGCGGCCGGGATGATGTCCTTGCCGAAGTCATGGCTGGAGTCCGGATTCGCCATGTCACGCTCCAACGCGCGGTACAGGTAGCGGGCGTTGAAGATGTAGATGCCCATGCTGGCCAGGCTCGTGTCGGGCTTGCCCGGCATGGCCGGCGGCTCGGGCGGCTTCTCGACGAATTCCAGGATGCGTCGGCGCTCGTCGACGGCCATCACGCCGAAGGCATGGGCCTCGTGGCGCGGCACCTCGATGCAGCCCACGGTGCAGTCATGCCCCTGGGCCACATGGTCGGCCAGCATCAGGGCGTAATTCATCTTGTAGATGTGGTCGCCGGCCAGCACCACGATGTAGTCGGCGCCGTAGGCCGCCAGGATGTCCTGGTTCTGGTAGACCGCATCGGCGGTGCCGCGGTACCAGCTTTCCTCGTCCACCCGCTGCTGCGCCGGCAGCAGGTCGACAAACTCGTTCATCTCGGTCTTCAGGAAGGCCCAGCCGCGCTGCAGGTGGCGCAGCAGGCTGTGGCTCTTGTACTGGGTGATCACGCCGATGCGGCGGATGCCGCTGTTCAGGCAGTTGCTCAGCGCGAAGTCGACGATGCGGAACTTGCCGCCGAAATACACCGCCGGCTTGGCCCGGCTGTCGGTCAGCTGCTTGAGCCGGCTGCCGCGGCCACCCGCCAGCACCAGGGCGACGGTGCGTTTGGGCAGGTCGAAGTTCGAGGCGAGATCACTGTTGGCCATGTTTGCAAGTCTCCTGCAGCCACTGTCGCATTGCCGGCCCCGGTTGCCAGCAACAACGTGGTTACAAGATGGATGGTGCCATGCCTCTCCACCGATTTTGGCGGGGCAAGGCATGAATAATGCTGCCAACCTGTCGGGGCCCCGGCAGCCTGCACCGCCGTGTGCCGCAGCCCCGCCGCCCAACCAGAACAGGACCGCCATGCACACCGCCACCTCACCCAGCTCTGCCCCCGACTCCCTGGCCGCCCGCGTGGAGCGGCACCTGCTGTACAACGTGGGCGTGGCCCCGGCCGAGGCCGGCACGGTCGACCTGATGAGCGCCGTCTCGCAGGTGGCGCGCGCCGAGCTGTCGCGCCGCTGGGTGGCCGGCGACACCGCCGACCGCGCCGCCAAGGCCCGCCGGGTGTACTACCTGTCGATGGAGTTCCTGATCGGCCGCAGCCTGGGCAATGCCCTGGCCGCACTGGGGCTGGACAGCGCCGCCGCCGGCAGCGTGGGCCACCATGCCCGCACGCTGGAAGACATCCAGGCGCGTGAGCCCGACGCCGCGCTGGGCAACGGCGGCCTGGGCCGCCTGGCTGCCTGCTTCCTCGACAGCATGGCCAGCGTGGGCTTGCCCAGCTACGGCTACGGCATCCGCTATGAGTTCGGCATGTTCGCGCAGAGCATCTCGCAGGGCCGCCAGATCGAGCACCCCGACCCCTGGCTGGAAGACGGCACGCCCTGGGAATTTCCCCGCCCCGGCACGCACTACCCGGTGCGCTTCGGCGGCTGGGTCGAGCGGGCCGAGTCGCCCGATGCGGTGCCGGTGTGGCGCCATGCCGGCGAGGTGTCGGCCAAGGCCTACGACCATGTGATCCCCGGCCACGGCACGGATCGCGTGAGCACCCTGCGCCTGTGGAAGGCCGCTGCCCCGGCCCACATCGACCTGCATGCCTTCAACTCGGGCGACTATGCGCGCGCCGCCGAGTTCAAGAACCAGTTCGAGAACATCAGCTGGGTGCTGTACCCGAACGACAGCACCCCTGCCGGGCGTGAACTGCGGCTGCGGCAAGAGTACTTCTTCACCAGCGCCAGCATCCAGGACATCCTGGCCCGGCACCTGGCCGAGCACGGCAGCCTGGCCAACCTGTCCGACAAGGTGGCCATCCACCTGAACGACACCCACCCGGCCATCGGCGTGGCCGAGCTGGTGCGCCTGCTGGTCGACGAGCACGGCTTCACCTGGGCTGCCGCCTGGGCGATGACGCAGAAGACCTTCAGCTACACCAACCACACGCTGATGCCCGAGGCGCTGGAGACCTGGCCGGTCAGCCTGATGCAGCAGGTGCTGCCGCGCCACCTGGAGATCATCTTCCGCATCAACCATGAGTTTCTGGTGCAGGCCCAGGCACTGCGGCCGGGCGACATGGAATTCCAGCGCCGCTTGAGCCTGATCGATGAAGGCGGCGAGCGCCGGGTGCGCATGGCCCACCTGTCGATCGTCGGCAGCCACAAGGTCAACGG
>JAGOBT010000030.1 GCA_017999135.1 Burkholderiaceae bacterium | reverse complement strand
CGAATCGCAGATTTGAAAGTGAACAGGAAAGTCAATGAAATCAACGATCTACCAACACCACCTCCGCGCCAGTGCTAGCTTTTCGTACCGTCACTTATTGCACTGAAAACGAGGAGACCCCAACAGCAACGCGGCGGCCAGCAGGCCCCAGGCCAGGCCTGCCGGCATCAGACGCAGCGCCAGCAGGAACAGGCCGAACACCAGCAGGTTCAGCAGCGCGTCGGTCCGGTCGATACGGGCTGCCGAAGTGTGCCGGGCCGGTGGCAGCAGCCGCCAGGCGGCCCCGGCGCCCGCCAGCGCCAGCAACGCAGTGCACAGGTAGAGCCAGCGCCACGAGCCCCAGGCCAGCACCACGGCCGCCAATGTAGGCGCCAGAGTCATCGACAGCGCGGTGGCGGTGGACAGGGTCGCCAGCGCCCGCGCCAGCTGCGACGCGGGCAGCGACGCGCGCAGCAGCGCTGTGTTGACCGCCATCACGCCGGCCGCCCCGATGCCCTGCACCACCCGGGCCAGCACCAGCAGCGGCAGCGTCGGAGCGGCCGCGCTCAGCAGCGCGCCCCCGCCCAGCACCAGCAGGCCGCCGAGGTAGATGCGCTTGAAGCCGATCTGCTGCCCCAGCGCGGCCAGCGGCAGCAGCAGGCCCAGCACCACCATCTGGTACAGGTTGACCACCCAGATCGCCGCATCCCGGCTGCTGTCGAAATCCGCCGCCACCCGGGGCAGCAGCACCGTGACGGCCATGCTGTCGACCACCACCAGGCCGATGACCAGGACCTGCAATCCCTGGGCCAGCCAGGGCCGGGTGGAGGCCAACGGTGCTCAGGCCACGACGCGGGCGGAACGCAGCCCGGCGATCTCGTCCGCCGACAGCCCGAACTCGGCCAGCACCTCGTCGGTGTGCTGGCCCACCGTCGGCGCCTCGCTGCGCACCGACAACGGTGTCTCGGAGAACCGTGCCGTCGGCCGCACCCGGCGGATGCGCCCCTCGGTCGGGTGCTCGACCGTCTCGAAGAAGTCGACCGCCTTCAGGTGCGGGTGGTCGACCAGCTCCTCCAGCGCATAGATCGGCGTGCAGGGCACGTCCAGCGCCTCGCAGCAGGCCACCCACTCGGCCGTGGTGCGCGACGGCGTGATCGAATGCATGTCGCCGTACAGCTCGGCGATGCGGGCATTGCGCTGGTGGCGGTCCGACATGTCGTACTTGGCCGCCAGGTCCGAGCGGTCGACGAACGCAAAAAAGGCGTTCCAGTGTTTTTCGGTGTAGGGCAGCATCGCGATGAAGCCGTCGGCCGTGCGCGCCGGCCGCCGGCCGCCGGTGAGGATGCGCTGGTAGCCGGCCGGCTGGGTGCTGCCGTCGAAGGTCAGCCCGCCCAGGTGTTCGGCCAGCACGAACGAGGTCAGGGTCTCGAACATTGGCACCTCCACATACTGGCCCACACCGGTGCGGTCCTTGCAGACCAGCGCGCCGAGCATCGCCGTCGCCAGCGCCAGGCCGGCCGTTTTGTCGGCGATCAGCGAAGGCACGTAGTCCGGCGCCGCGTGGCCGATGCCGTTCAGCGCGGTGAGTCCGCAGGCCGACTGGATGATGTCGTCGAAGGCCGGGCGGTCGCGGTGGGGCCCGTCCTGGCCGAAGCCGGTGGCTGCGCAGTAGATCACCGACGGATGCAGCGCGCGGACCTCCTCGTAGCCGAAGCCCAGCCGCTCGATCGCCTGGGTGCGCATGTTGTGCACGAAGATGTCGGCGCTGGGAATCATGCGGCGCAGCAGCGCGCGCCCCTGTTCGGTCTTCAGGTCCAGCGCCACCGAGCGCTTGTTGCGGTTGACGGCCAGGAAGATCGAGCTCATGCCGCGGCGCTGCGACACGCCGTTGGCCCGCATGCCGTCGCCGGCCAGGCCCTCGACCTTGATGATCTCGGCCCCCATGTCGCCGAGGATCTGCGTGGCCAGCGGGCCGAACACCACACCGGTGAGGTCCAGGATGCGTACGCCGGCCAGCGGGCCGGGCTTGGAGTGGCTTGGTTTGTCCATGGTGATGTGCCTGAGGTTCAGCGGGGCAGTTGCACCAGGTCGCGCGCGATGACCATGCGCTGCACCTGGCCCGTGCCCTCGACGATGTCCATTGCCTTGATGTCGCGGAAGATCTTCTCGATCACGCTGCCGCCCGCGGCAGCGGCGGGGCCGGCGATCTCCATCGCCAGCTGGGCCGCCTCCAGCGCAGCCGCCGGGCCCAGCGCCTTGGCCATCGAGGCCTGTGGCACGTTGGGCATGCGCTGGTCGGCCATCCAGGCGGCGTGCAGCGCCACGAGCAGGGCGCTCTTCAGCCGGCGCTGCATGCGCTCCAGCCGGTCGGCCACCCGCGGCAGCGCGATCGCCCCCGAGGCGCGGGCCAGCCGCAGGGCCTCGTCCAGTGCGGCGCGCCCCATGCCCACCGCCATCGCACCAACGGCGGGACGCCCGGAGTTGAAGGTGTCCATCGCCCCCTTGAACCCTGCCGCCTTCTCGTAGTAATCGGCACCGCCCAGCAGGTTCTCGTCCGGCACCCGGCACTGGTTCAGGAAAAAGCTGATCGATTCGTACGAGCGCAGGCCCATCTTCGATTCGGTGCGGAAGCCCTCCATGCCCGGCGTGCCCTTCTCGATGACGAAGGCCCGGTGGCCGCGGCGGCCCTGGCCCGGGTCGACGGTGGCCCAGACCACCGTCCAGTCGGCCCGCTCGGCGTTGCCGGAGAACGCCTTGGCGCCGTTGAGCACCCAGCCCCCGTCGACCTTGGTCGCGCGGGTGCGGATCGCCGCCACGTCGGAGCCGCCCGAAGGCTCGGTCATCGCAAACGCGCCCCAGCGCGGGCGCTCCGGCGCCAGGAACGGCGACAGTAAACGCCGCTTCTGCTCTTCCGTGCCCATGCCCAGCACCGGCCGCTCGCCCAGGCCCGGGCCGGGCATCGCGATGCTGATGCCACGGTCCCAATAGGCCAGCTCCTCCGAGACCAGCACGTGGGCGACCGCGCTGCGTTTGTGTGGTGCCTGGCCGTCGGGCCGCCAGCTGGTGCGACCGAAGCCCAGCGCCAGCATGTGGCGGAACAGCGGATGGTCGGTGGCCAGCGGGCCACCCTGCCGATCCGCCTCCAGGCCGGCCGGCCGGAACAGTTCGCGGCCCAGCGTGCGCGTACGCACCAGCTCGGCCTGGATGTCCGCTGGAATCTCGAAATTCATGCCGTGCCCTCCGCCGCCACGGCCGGCGCCGACAGCAGGAAAGCATGGTGATGGCCGGTCCCGGCGCCGGACACCGGGCGCGGCACACCATCGGCCCACGCGGCATCGATGCCACCGAGCATCAGCGACAGGGTTTTCAGCTCGCGCATGTATTTCTCCACCGGGTAGTCGCGCATGAATCCGGAGGCGCCGTGCACCTGCAGCGCAAACGGACCGACCAGGTCCGCGGCCTGGGCCGCCTCGGCAAAACACTGGGCCGCCTCCTCGGCCACGGCCGCACCCTGGTCGTAGCGGGCCGCCGCCTCCTGCAGCAGCAGCCGCGTGCCGGACACGGCCATGTGCATGTCGACCAGCGCAAAGGCCATGGCCTGGTGGTGGGCCACCGGCTTGCCGAACACCACACGGTCCACCGCATAGTCCCGCGCCACCGACACCGCCGCGGCCATCTGGCCGACCATCGCCGCAACGGCACACAGGCGCGCGTAGGCCAGGACCCGGCGGGCCGCCGCCGCATCCGTCATGCTGTGAGCAATGGGTGCCGCCTGCAGCACGATGCGCGAGGCGCCCGAGGCCAGCAGGCCGGCCCCCGGCACCGGCTCCAGCCCCCAGGGCCCGGTCAACAGGTGCAGGCTGTCGCCGCGCAGCACCAGCAGCCGGTCGAGCCGCGCGAGCGGCGCCCACTCGACCACCCCGCTGATCCGCCCGTCGGCCAGCACCAGCGACTGGCCGGCGTCCACGTGCAGGTAGGCCGTGGCACCGGGCTCGGCGCACCGGTCCGCCAGCCAGCGTTCGCGTCCGGCCGCACCACCAAAGGCGGCCAGCGCCTGCCAGGCCAGCGCGTTGTGGTTCAGCGCCGGCACGGCGCCGGCATCGGCCGTGGCCAGTGCCTCGAGCACCACACAGCGGTCCAGCAGGCCGAGTCCGGCGCCGCCGTCGTCGACCGGCCAGTCGATGCGCGCCAGGCCGAGCTCGTCGAACTTGGCCAGCACCTCGGGTGCCAGCGCCCGGCCGGCCTCGTGCCGGCGCTGGGCCGGCGCCAGGAATTCGGCCGCGAACTTCTTGGCCAGCTCCTGGCACAAGCGCATGTCTTCAGTGGGATTCCAATCCATGGGATACCTGTGGGTTGCACCGTGTGGGTGCCGCGCCGAACGCGGCCGCCGTCACTGCGGCTTGATGCCGACCTTGTCGGCGATGCTCTTCAGCCGGTCGTACTCTTCCTTCTGGAACGCGGCCTGCTGCGCCGCGGTCAGCGGCATCAGCGAGCCCCCGCCGAACTTCGCCTGGTAACCCCGTGCGTAGTCGGTGTCGAGGATCTTCTGCATCGCGTTCTCCAGCACGGCCGCCACCGGCTCCGGCGTGTGTTTGGCCGCGTAGACCGACATCCAGGTCAGGTACAGGTACTCGGGAAAACCGGCCTCCTGCACCGTCGGCACCTCGGGCACCTGGAAATGGCGCTTGTCGGAGGTGACGCCCAGCGCCCGTACCTTGCCGGCCTTGATGTGGGTGACCGCGCCGCTGATGTCGACCAGCGCCGCGTCGATGTGGCCGCCCTCCAGGTCGGTCATGATCTGGGTCTGGCCCTTGTACGAGACGTTCTGCAGCTTGGCACCCGACAGCTGAGACAACCAGGCATTCGCCAGGATCTGGCCGGCCGCGTAGGTGGCGATGTTCAGCGCATGGGGCCCGCTCCTGGCCGCCTCGGTGAACTCCTGCAGCGTCTTGTACGGCGAGCTGACCGGCACCAGGTAGACCGCCATCGAGCGGCTGAGGCCGGCGATCGGCCGCAGGTCGTTGAACGGGTCGTAAGCCAGGCTCTTCTCGGTCAGCGGGTTCACCGTGATCGGCGAATTGCTCGCCATCAGCAGCGTGTAGCCGTCGGCCGGCGCGTTCTTCAGCGTCATCACGCCGATCGCGCCGTTGGCGCCGGGGCGGTTCTCGACCACCACCGGCTGGCCCAGCAGCTTGCCCAGCGGTTCGGCGTAGTACCGTGCCGCCGTGTCGGTACCGCTGCCGGGCGTGAAGGGAACAATGATGCGCAGCGGCTTGCTGGGGAAACTGGACTGGGCGGCGGCCACGAGGGCACAACCCGCCAGCACACAACTCGAAACCATCCTGGACAACAGGTTCATCGCGTTACTCCGGAAAACAAGGAAGAGGGGGTTGAGGGACTGCTACATGTCTCCGAAATCCGGACGCCGCCGGGCCAGCGCGGCATCGACCGCCTCGGCATGGGCGGGTGTGTATTGGGCGAGGGCCTGGGCCGCCGCGGAGATGGGCAGCACGGCATCGAGCGACAGGTCGTCGGCCTGGCGCATCAGCTTCTTCGTCAGGCGCAGCGTGGCGTTCGCATTGGCGGCGACCTGGCCGGCCAGCTCGCGGGCACGCGCCATCAGCGCGTCGGGCTCCAGCACCTCGGAGACCAGGCCCCAGCGCAGCGCCTGGCCGGCGTCGATCGTGCGGCCGGTGAACATCATCTCGGCGGCCGCCGCATGGCCGATGGCCCGCGGCAGCAGCCAGGCCCCGCCGTCGCCCGGCACCAGTCCGATGCGCACGAAGCTGGAGGCGAACTGCGCCGATTGCGAGGCGATGCGCATGTCGCACATGCAGGCCAGGTCCAGGCCGACGCCGATCGCCGGGCCGTTGATCGCGGCGATGCTCGGTACCTCCAGCTGGTAGAGGCTGCGCGTCAGCCGGTGGATGCCCTGGATGAAGCTCTGCTCGATCACATGCGGCAGCACACGGGGTGTGGCCTGCAGCTTGCGCTGCATGGCCTTCAGGTCGCCGCCGGCGGAGAACGCCGAACCGGCGCCGGTGACGATGGCCACCCGCACGCGGGGATCGGCGTTGACCTCGCCGCAGACCCGGATCATGTCTTCGCGCAGCGTGTCGACGAAGGCATTGCGGGCCTCGGGGGCGTTGAGGGTGATGGTCGCGACATGGTCGGCGACGTCGAGCAGGACGGTAGACATGGCGGGCTTTCGCAGGGGGGAGGCCGATTCAGATCGGCGCCCAGTTGAAGACGTCGGCGGTTTCTTCCAGCGGCGTGAGCCCGTTGCGCATCGCCGGCAGCGCATGGGCGGCGATGGCCTCGGGTGTCCAGCCCTCGGACTGGTGCACCGACTTCAGCGGCCGCGGCTGGCTCATCAGCATGATCTCGTTGCCCCGCACGGCGAACACCTGGCCGTTGACATCGGCCGCCAGATCGCTGGCCAGGAAAACCACCAGCGGCGCCACCTTGGCCGGTGTCATCAGCTGCTGCTTGCGTTCGGCCGCGCGCTGCTGTTCGGGTGTGGTGACCGGGATCGAGGCCACCATCCGGCCCCAGGCGAACGGCGCGACGCAGTTGGAACGCACGCCCGAGCGCTGCAGGTCGATCGCGATGGTGCGCGACAGGCCGACGATGCCCATCTTGGCCGCCGCATAGTTGGCCTGGGCCCGATTGCCCACCAGGCCCGAGGTCGAGGTCATGTGGACGAAGGCCCCGCCGCCCTGCTCCTTGAAGAAGCCGGCCGCCGCGCTGCTGGTGTAGAAGGAGCCGTACAGGTGCACCTTCAGCACCGCGTCCCACTCCTCGTCGCTCATCTTGTGGAAGAAGCGGTCGCGCAGGATGCCGGCGTTGTTCACCACACAGTCGATGCGACCGAAGGCCTCGACCGCCTGGCCGATCAGCCGCACCGCGCCTTCGCGCGTCGCGATCGAATCGGTGTTCGCCACCGCCGAGCCGCCGGCGGCGCGGATCTCGCGCACCACCGCCTCGGCCGGCCCGGTGTCGTTGCCCTCGCCGCTCAGCGAGGCGCCGATGTCGTTGACCACCACACACGCGCCGGCCGCGGCCAGCTGCAGCGCGATGTCGCGGCCGATGCCACCACCGGCACCGGTGACCACGGCCACCTTGTTGCGCATCGATCTGCTCATTGATTCACCTCGTTTGATGCTTGAAAAACGGCGCGGCCATGGCCGATGACCTGGGTCTCGCGCGCCGGGACATGGCCCTCCAGCGCGATGTGGCTGCCTTCTTCCCACAGCCGGAACTCCACCGCCTCGCCCGGGTACAGCGGCGCGGAGAAACGCACGTCCAGCGCCACCAGCCGCTCGGCCCGCCCACCGGCGCAGGCCCGCACGGCTGCCACGGCCGCCGCGCCATAGGTCGCCAGGCCGTGCAGGATCGGACGCGGAAATCCGGCGCGCTGCGCAAAGCCCGGATCGATGTGCAGCCGGTTGCCGTCGCCACACAGGCGGTACAGCAGCGCGGCATCGGGGCGCGTGGCGAGCACGGCCCGGTGGTCGGGCACACGGGCCGGCGCGGCCACCAGCGGCGGCGGCACCTCGGCGTCCAGCACCAGGTCGGCGTCCGCGGTGGCGGAAAACCCGCCGTCGCCGCGGCAGAAGAACAGCTGCCAGGCCCGTCCGTAGGCCTGGCCATCCTCCGACTCCAGCGTCTTGCAGACGGTGACCAGCGCACCCTTGCCCGCCCCCTTGTCGACGACACGCACCACCCGCGAGTGCCCGACGATGCGCCCCTGGGCCGGCAGCGCGCGGGTCAACGCGATGCGCTGCTCGCCATGGACCAGCCGGGTGTAGTCGATCGCCAGCGCCGCCTCGTCCCGGGCCCAGAAGCCGGGCGAGGCCAGCACCGCGGCCATGCTGGGCAGGGCCACCTGGTCGGCCTCGTCGACCAGGCGCAGCTGCCCGGCATCGAGTGGATCGCTCACCGCCCCCACCGCCAGTGCGTACAGCGCGCTGTCGCGGGCCGTGTAGTCCTGCACCACGGTGCGCTGCCAGCGGCCGAGGGCTTCGAGGTTCACGCCCGCTCCTCGTCGAGCACGAACACCGGCACACACACGGTGCCGGCACGGGCGAAGGCCACCCGCACCGGTGCCGCCACGGCCGCGCCGCCGGCCAGGCGCGCGGCCGGCGCATCGACCAGGTTGGACAACATGCGCACGCCCTCTTCCAGGTCGATGAAGGCCAACACCTGACGGTCGGAGGCCGCCGCGGCCACCGTATAGGTGTGGATGTGCCCACGGCCGCTGGCGGGCTGCCAGTCGACGCGGTCGGAGAAGCAGTGCGGACAGCTGCGCCGCGGGTAGTAGTGCGCCTTGCCACAGGCCTCACAACGGCCGATCAGCAGCCGGCCCTCGGCAGCGGCGGCGAAGAACGGGGCGTTCTCGGGATTGGTGGCCGGCACCGGCCATTGGCGGTCTTCGGATAAGAACATCGATCAGTCCCGTCCCAGGATGAGGGTGGCACTGCCGTGGCGCGTGCCGAGATTGCCGCCGGTGCCCTGGGCCAGGGCCAGGCCGCAGTTGGCGACCTGGACCTTGGGGTGGGCTTCGCCGCGCAGCTGGCGCACCGCCTCGATCACCTTGGTGATGCCACCGCGGTTGGCCGGATGGTTGTTGCACAGGCCACCACCGTCGGTGTTGAAGGGCAGCCGGCCGATGCCGGAGATCAGGTTGCCGTCCTGCACGAAGCGGCCGCCCTGGCCCTTGGCGCAGAAGCCCAGGTCCTCCAGCTGCAGCAGCACGGTGATGGTGAAGCTGTCGTAGATCGAGGCGTACTGGATGTCGGCCGGCGTGACGCCGGCTTCGGCGAAGGCCAGCGCACCGGACTGCCGGGCGCCGGTGGTCAGCAGCCCGTCCCAGCCACCGAAGGCGCCCCGCACCGATTCGCCGGCACCCATCACCGAAACGATGGGGCGCCCGAGGCTGCGGGCGATCTCGGGCCGGGTCACCACCAGCGCACCACCACCGTCGCTGACCACACAACAATCGAGGCGGTGCAGCGGGTCGGAGACCAGCGGCGAGTTCACCACGTCCTCCACCGTCACCGGGGTGCGCAGCATCGCATGGGGGTTGTGCTGTGCATGGGCGGCGGCCGCCACCTTGATCCAGGCCAGCTGCTCGGCCGTGGTGCCGTATTCGTGCATGTGGCGCCGCGCGACCAGCGCATAACCGGCGACGGTGTTCATGCCGAACGGCGACTCGAAGGCCACGTCCGGCGAGGTGGCGCCGTATTCGCGCGGCTTGGCGCTGGCGGCGTCGGTGCGCGGCTTGCCGGCCAGCGTGATCAGCGCGACATTGCATTTGCCGGCGGCGATCGCCTGAGCCGCATGGGCGACGTGGATCAGATAGGACGAGCCACCGGTCTCGGTGGAGTCCAGGTGCCGGAGCCGCAGGCCCAGGTAGTCCACCATCGACAGCGGCCCCAGGCCAGGCGCATCGCCGGCGCAGAAGTAGCCGTCGACGTCGGACAGCGCCAAGCCGGCATCGGCCAGCGCGCCGCGCGCACACTCCGCATGCAGCTGTGCGGTCGAGTGCTGTTCGGCCTTGCGCAGCGGATGCTCGAAGGCACCTGCGATGCAGGCTTTTCTCTTGATGGTCATTGGAGCGGGGACAGAGTGGGAAACGGAGGGCGCCGGCGGGATCGGGCCTCAGACCGCCTGGATGCCGGCGATCCGGGCGATGCGCTTCCAGCGTTCGATTTCCTCTTTCTGGAAACGCGTGAAGTCCTCGCCGATGGCCATGGACAGCGCAGCGGTCGACGACTTGCCATAGAAGCCCTTGACCTCCGGCTGCAACGCGCCCTGTGCAAAGGCCCGGCGCAGATAGTCGACGGTGGCCTGCGGGGTCTTGGCGCTGACCACGGCAGCGCCCCAGTTGAAGGCCAGGAACTCCGGCAGGCCGGCCTCGGCCGAGGTCGGCACGCCCGGGTAGTGCGGCGAGCGCTCCTCGGCGGTGAAGGCCAGTGCGCGGATCACACCCGAGGCGGCCAGCTTGATCGAGCTGCCCGAGTCCACCACCGCGTAGTCGGTCACGCCGGAGGCCACCGAGTTCACCGCTTCCGAGGCCCCCTTGTACGGCACCTCGGTGCCCTTGATGCCGGCGATGTTGTTGAACCACTCGGTGTACAGCATGTAAGAGGCGCTGCCGCTGGCGTAGTTGAGCGCGCCGGGCGCCTGCTTGGCCTTGGCGATCAGCTCGGCCATGCTGCGGATCGGCGAGTTGCCGGGCACCACCACCAGGCACGGGGCCATGGTCATGCGCGCGATCGGCACGAAGTCGCGTTCGGGGTCGTAGGGCATGTTCTTCAGCAGCACGGTATTGGTCGACAGCACCGAGTTGCTGCCCAACAGCAGCGTGTGCCCGTCGGCCGGCTGCGACAGCACTGCCTGCACGGCGATGAAGCCATTGCCGCCACCACGGTTCTCCACCGTCACCGGCTGGCCGGACATGTCGCCCAGCGCCTTGCCGAACAGGCGCGCCGTGGTGTCGGTACCGCTGCCGGCCGGAAAGGGCACAACGAACTTGAACGGCTTGCTGGGGAAGGGCTCGGCCGCCTGCGCCCGGCCGATCCAGGCCGGCAGTGCGGCCGAAGAAGCGATGGCGCCGGCGGCCTGTACCAGGCGGCGGCGGCTGATCTGATGAACACTCATGTGAACCTCTAGGTTGGGCGCGCCCGGCAGGGCACGCAGCTTGCAGTGGTGGCGCGCATCGGCGCCGGCTACTTCTGGCAGTCCCCAGTTGTTATCGGTAATTCGCGAGATGGTTGCGGGCGACCAGCCAGCGGTGCACTTCGGTCGGCCCTTCGTAGATGCGCATCAGCCGGGCCTCGTTGGCCATCTGCTGCAGCGGCAGTTCCTTGGTCATGCCCATCGCGCCAAAGGCCTGCATCACGTTGTCGATGACCTCCCAGGCCATCTCGGTGGCGAAGACCTTGACCATGGAGACCTGGGTCCGGGCCTCGTCGCCGCGGTCGACCCGGGCAGCGGCCTCGTGGACCATCAGCCGGCAGGCGTGCAGGCGGGTCAGCGCATCGGCGATCCACCACTGGATGGTCTGGCGCGAGGACAACAGTTCGCCGAAGGTCTTGCGCTGCACCGCGTGCGCACACAACATGTCCAGCGCCCGCTCGGTACGGCCGATGCACCAGGCCGCCATCTGCAGGCGCCGGCTCGACAGGCGGCCCTGCATCGGGCCGAAGCCATTGCCTTCGCGGCCCAGCAGCTGCGCAGCCGGCACACGGCAGTTGTCCAGCAGCACCTCGTAGGTGTACTTGCCACCGATCATCGGGATCAGGCGCTCGACGATGAAACCCGGCGTGCCCTTGTCGACGATGAAGGCCGAGACCCCGCCGCGCGAGCCCTTGGCCTTGTCGGTCACCGCCATCACGATGGTCCAGTCGGCCTTCTCGGCACGGCTGATCCACAGCTTGCGGCCGTTGATCACCCAGTCGTCGCCGTCGCGCACCGCGGTGGTCCGCATCGCCGACGGATCGGCACCGGCGCCGGGCTCGGACACGGCGATGGCCGAATGGGTCTCACCTTTGGCGTACGGCAGCAGGTAGCGGTGGCGCTGGTCCTCGTTGACGGTTTCCAGCAGCATGCGCAGGTTCGGCGAATCGGGCGGCAGCTCGTAGGGCACGACGGTGCGGCCGAACTCCTCGTAGACACCGACCATCGCCGCCACCGGCATGTCGAAGCCACCGAATTCCTCGGGCGCGTCCAGGCCCGCGAGGCCGATCTCGCGGGCCGCGGCATCGAGCCGCGTGCGGTCCTCGGCAGGCAGGGTCAACAGGCCGGTGCCGGTCTCGCGCGCCAGCACACCGGGCTCGAGCGGTAGCAGATGCTCCTTGATGAAGCGTGCCACCAGTTCCTGCAGCATGCGGAATTCTTCGGGTTGCTGGAAGTCCATCGGTTCGCCCCTCCCCGGCTCAGACCTGTTGTGCCAGCGTGGGCACGGCGGTGAACAGGTCGGCGACCAGGCCGTAGTCGGCCACCGAGAAGATCGGCGCCTCTTCGTCCTTGTTGATCGCCACGATGACCTTGCTGTCCTTCATGCCGGCCAGGTGCTGGATCGCCCCGGAGATGCCGGCGGCGATGTAGAGCTGCGGCGCGACGATCTTGCCGGTCTGGCCGACCTGCAGGTCGTTGGCCGCATAACCGGCGTCCACCGCCGCCCGGCTGGCACCGATGGCCGCACCCAGCTTGTCGGCCAGCGGGGTCATCACCTCGGTGAACTTCTCGGCGCTGCCCAGCGCCCGGCCGCCGGAGACGATGATCTTGGCCGCGGTCAGCTCGGGCCGGTCGTTCTTGGCGATCTCGGCGCCGACGAAGCTGACCTGGGCGCTGTCGGCCGCGGCCGCCAGGCTTTCCACCGCGGCCGAGCCGCCGGTGGCGGCCGCGGCGTCGAAGCCGGTGCTGCGCACGGTGATGACCTTCACGGCATCACCGCTCTGCACGGTGGCGATGGCGTTGCCGGCGTAGATCGGGCGCTCGAAGGTGTCGGGGCCAGGAGAGTGCTGGGCCGCTCCCGAGCTCTCCTGCCCCCCTCGGGGGGCGGCCTGCTCCGCAGGCCTGGGGGCAGTCGGGATCACCTTGGTGATGTCGCTGATCTGCGCGACATCGAGCTTGGCCGCGACGCGCGGGGCGACGTTCTTGCCGCTGGCGGTGGCCGGGAACAGGATGTGGCTGTAGTTCTTGGCGACGCCCAGCACCAGCGCGGCGACGTTTTCGGCCAGGCCATGGGCCAGGCCGGCGGCGTCGGCGTGCAGCACCTTGGCGACACCGGCGATCTGGGCGGCGGCCTTGGCGGCTTCGGCGGCGTTCTGGCCGGCGACCAGCACGTGGACGTCGCCACCGCAGGCCAGCGCAGCGGTGACGGTGTTCAGGGTGGCGGGCTTGATGGTGGTGTTGTCGTGTTCGGCCACCACGAGAACATTTGCGAGTGTGGTCATTTGTTCGGCTCCCTTAGATCACTTTGGCTTCGGTCTTCAGCTTGGTCACCAGCGTGGCGACATCGGGCACCTTGACGCCCGCACCGCGCTTGGGCGGCTCGCTGACCTTCAGCGTCTTCAGCTTCGGGGCCACGTCCACGCCCAGGTCCTCGGGCTTGACGGTGTCGAGCTGTTTCTTCTTGGCCTTCATGATGTTGGGCAGGGTGACGTAGCGCGGCTCGTTCAGCCGCAGGTCGGTGGTGATCACCGCCGGCAGGCTCAGGCTCAGCGTCTCCAGGCCACCGTCGACCTCGCGGGTGACCTTGGCCTGGTTGTCGGCGATCTCGACCTTGCTGGCGAAGGTGGCCTGCGGCAGGTCGGCCAGCGCGGCCAGCATCTGGCCGGTCTGGTTGCAGTCGTCGTCGATGGCCTGTTTGCCCAGGATCACTAGGCCGGGTTGTTCCTTGTCGACCAGGGCCTTCAAGAGCTTGGCCACGGCCAGCGGCTGCAGTTCCACGTCGGTCAGCACATGGATGGCGCGGTCGGCGCCGATGGCCATCGCGGTGCGCAGGGTTTCCTGGCATTGCTGCACGCCGCAGGACACGGCGATGACCTCGGTGGCCACGCCCTTTTCCTTCAGCCGCACCGCTTCCTCGATGGCGATCTCGTCGAACGGGTTCATGCTCATCTTCACGTTGGTGATGTCCACGCCACTGCCGTCGGACCTGACGCGGACCTTCACATTCGAATCGGTGACTCGCTTGGTGGCGACGAGGATCTTGGTCATGCTAATGCCTGGCATTTATTGAATAATTGTCTGTCGACAGACATTTATTATTTACTGAGTTCAGAAAAGAATGCAATAAATTTCTGCGACTTGGGGTCTCCTCGTTTTCAGTGCAATAAGTGACGGTACGCAAAGCTAGCACTGGCGCGGGGGTGGTCTGGGTAGACCGTTGATTTCATTGACTTTCCTGTTCGCTTTGTAAACGGGTATGGTGG